>NZ_JNJN01000007.1 GCF_000701665.1 Agathobaculum desmolans ATCC 43058
AGCGTGCCGGATAGCCGCCCTCGCTGAAGAACGTGGCGTATACCTCGTTCATCGCGCCGAAGTTATTCATGTCGCTCAGGAACACCGTCGTCTTGATCACGCGATCCATTCCGACCCCTGCTTCCGCCAGGATCGCCTTGACATTCGTCAGCGATTGCCGTGTCTGCTCCGCGATCCCTTCCGGGAATGCTCCCGTCGCCGGATCGATCGGCAGTTGTCCGGATGTGATCACAAGTCCGTCCGTTGCAACGGCCTGTGCGTACGGACCGATCGCCGCCGGCGCCAGCTCCGTACTGATGACTTTCTTCATCCTTGCTCGCCTCCTTTTTCTGATATGAATTTATCACCGAGAAAATAAATTGTCAATCGGTTTTTGTATACTTTGTATAAATGAATGAAGCTGACCTGCTTATTTATACACATAAAACACATATTTTGTGAAAATGGATAAAATTTTTTTGTCTATTTGCTCGGATGAAACAAAATTTTCAGCATGAGAAATCCCACATATGCAGGATTAAGCGGATCGCCGGAATATGGAGGAGTGAAAATATGGAAAAATGTCTGTTAAGATGATGTAAAGGTTTGGGCTTATTGTGTAAAGTTTCTTTATTTGGCTTGACCAGAGAGGTTGCGAATGGTATTTTTAGGACGCTGGGATGAGTGGTGGAGTCTGTCATAAAAGCCGATGGCTTTTATTTATTCGCAGCCGTTCATAAGCAATTTTTGTAGGATGGAACGGGCAGGACTCCAGACGGAGTTCTGTCTTTTTGTAACCGGAGAGGCCACATACGCAGAGAAGACCATACAAAGATACAGTGATGACTGGGGGAACCAAAGAAATATGGCAAAGGGACGAAAAACAACGCTGGAAGAGCGGATCGAGATCATCAGTTATTGCATTGCCAATCATAGGGACTATGCAGCGGCGATGCGTCAATTTGATGTGACCTATTATCAGGTTTACGGTTGGCTGCGCAAATATGAGGCGGAAGGGCCTGCCGGCCTGCTTGACCGTCGGGGGCGGCGCAAGGATGTATTGCCGGTGAGCGAGCTGGCGCAGTTATCCGAGCGGCGGTCAGCGGCGGGGCGCTCGGATGTGCTGGTTTTGGCACAGCCTGCCATGATGCAGGCGGCACATTTGAGATTGCATATTCAGGATGAACTGCTGAAAGAACTGCAAAAATAAGCGCCGTGGCAGATGGCTGCTGCGTACCGGTATAAATTTACTGTGATAAGCTGAAACTGCCCCCGGCAGTCCTGCATCAGGACTGCCGGGGGCAGTTGTATGATTGGGGGAGTATTAGAACAAAGCCAGAACCTTGGCAATTTCGCCGCGGGTAATTTTGCCGAGTGGACGCAGGGTGTTGTCATTGTATCCGCTGATCACACCGGCAGAGGTGCAAATCTTAACCTGATCTACCGCCCAGGAAGGAATCGCGGCGGTATCCTTGTAGGTAAGGGCGCCTGCTGCATAGCCGCGCGGCAGGCAGCGGCCGATCACCGTCATCACTTCGGCACGGGTGACAGCGGCATCCGGAGAAAAATACAGTTTGCCGCCGATTGTGCTGCCCTGCATGATACTGGCATCTGCAACTGCATGGACGGCACCGCGCGCCCAATCCGGGATCGAGCGGTCATCAGTGAAGTCGGTTTTACCGCCGCCCGAGGTATCCAGCCCCAACAAACGAGCCATCGTAACGGCAAATTCTTTGCGGGTCAGATTGCGTTCGGGACGGAAACAGAGTGCACCATCAGACGAAAGCTCGCCCTGCATAATGTCGCGGGTATGGAGCAGCGACGCGTAGCCGCGCGCCCAGTGCTTGGCGGTGTCCGAGAACACGGCATTGGCATTGCCGGCCGTGATCGTAGCAGAGACGCGGGTACGGTTGCCGGCATCATCGGATACATCAATCGTCAAGCAGTGCGTACCGGATGCAAGCGAACCGGTCGTAACGGTCATTGTGGAGCCGCTCATGGAAGCAGCGCCGGGCAGAAGCTTACCATCCAGTTTAACTGCAATATTGGATGCACGTGCAGGGTATTTGCCCTTTTCCATTGTGGCGGTACCGGTGACAGAAGCGGAACTGCCGGCTGCGGTGGTGATGTCGGTTTGGTTCAGCTTTACAGCCGGGACATCTGTATTGGTCACCGCGTGATCCGCGGAAAGCACGATTTGATCCATATAGAGGGCAGAGTTTGCCGAACCGGATCCGGTGCGTTCAAAGCGGATTCCTGTGAGCTGTACGGCGGATGCAGGGACAGCGGCTGTCAGCTGCTGCCAGCCGGTGGCTGTCGGTGCGGACAGGGGAGCGGTTAGTTCGTTGCCCTCTGCATCGGCAAAGACGGCGGTCAGCGTGCCCTGCGTGTTTTCGCCACGCGCCCACAGCGTCAGATGGCGGTAATTCTGTACTGCGGCATCCGGCAGCAGCACAGTAGCTGTCAGCACCTTGCGTCCGTCATAGGAAGCGCAAAGCGACCCGGTGCCACGTGCAACCGCAGTAAAATCGGTCACGCGGGAGAGCGTAAACTCACCAGCTGCCGTGCAGCCGTCCATATCGGTTTCAAAATCTGCGAGGGTTTGGGCATCCTGCGGATCTCCCATGCCGATGCTGACCGGGATGCTGCGGTGAGTGTTGCCGTATCTGCATGTCAGTGTGCCTTCGGCCATAGCTGATCCAGCGGTAAATACGCCGTTCGCATCCACCGAACCGATTCCTTCGGAAACGCTCCATGTAAAGGCGGTGTCGGCTGAAGCCATGGCGCGGCCCAGATGATAGGCAATGCCGGTCAGGTCGACGCTTTGTCCGGGCTTAAGGGAGAGCGCAGAGATATCCTTTTTATCCCGTTGAATAGCGATCGACTGCACATCGCCGGTGATGCACAGCTGCATTTCGCCCTGCACAGCGCCGTTGGATGCGGTAACGGTTGCAGTGCCGGTTTGTGCACCGGCGGTAAAGGTTTGGCCGTTTACGGTGCCGCGTTCGTCTGAAACCGTATAGGTCAGGTCGGTCGGAGCCTCGGCAGGCCCGTAGGACGTGTCTGCTCCCTTGACCGAGAACCAGGTAGACGCACCGGGCAGCAGGTAGCGGTAGCTCGGCGTAAGGACGGCGCGGGCGGTCACACCGTCCGCTGCAACATGGTTGACGAAAAAGATATAATTGGCGCAGGCGCGCTGTGAACCGTCGGACGGGCTGGAAATCAGCGAGGCAGAGGCATCACCCGGCTGGCGCAGTGCCATGGCAGAGGAGCCGCCGCCATCCAGACACACCGCGCGGATGCATCCGAGGCTTTTGAGCTGCTCGCCCAGCTGGGCTGCGGTCAGACCGGCGCTGTGCGTAGACTGGTTGCCGTCGATCTCATAGAGTATGACTGTGCCGTCTGCCTTTACACCAATGGCACTGCGTGCCCGGCGGGAGGAGCCGCCGTCGATGCCGGCAGTGGTGATCGTACCGTTATCGATCAGCAGCTTGCCGCCGACCGCGTACTCGACCTCCGACCAGTTTTTATCACCGGCGTAAACAGAGAGTGTGACTTCCTCGCCGATGGGAAAATCCACCCAGGATGGCACATTGGCACCGTCCGACTTGGTCAGTACCATTTGATTTTCTGTGATGGTGAGGGGACTGTTGCCGGTTCCTTTGTTGATGACCTTCATTTTGACCGATCCGTTGACGGTTACCGGGGCATCATCTACCCGTTCCAGAATGATGTTGGTGCCATTTGCGGAAAAATGGGTGGAATCATCGTAGTTATGATCCAGCAGATATGCACCTGCGGTGGTACGGGTCTTGTTGAAGTAGGAAACCGATACCTTGCCGCTGGCACCGGATACCTGCATGCTCATGGTTGGCCGACCGATCACAGCGGTGCCGTCTGCCTTGAAGCCAACGGCGTACTGCCAGGCGTCGGAGGAAATCAGCTCACCCTGATCGATGACCAGACCGATCGGGATACCGCTTGACATAACGAAAAAGTCAGCGTTTGTGCCGCCGATAACAGTGTGACCTTGATTTTCCAGATATTTGACTGCATTGGTGATGGTTGCTTTACTGCCGTAGAGCTGCTCGTCCGCATATACCATAACGGGGGATACGCCGGTATTTGGCTGATAGGTCAGGATATTGGCCCGCTGGGGGCCGCCGCTGTCCTTGCCTTCCATACGGGTGTAGGAGAGCCCTTCACCGACCGCATAGGAATAACTGAAGCCGCTGTCAAATGCAGCGCCCGCTGCGATGGACATAAACTGCACGGCGGCGAGAGAGGCCGCCAGCAGGCGGCAGGATGTTTTAGCGAAGTGTTTCATGTTCCTCCTCATTTCTGGATAAGTGGATGCGAAATGCCCGCGCCGCGCCCCCACTTCGCGCGCAGCGCACCGCTCCACGCGCGCTTCCAGTTCGCGTGCAGCGCTGTATAACAGAAGCGGATAACCGGAATCCGCTTCTGCCAAAACCTGTGCGGCACACAGGTTTTGGTCATAAGAGGATTAAGTGATGCAGTGATCCGATCAGATGCTTTTCACAACCTTTTCCAATACTTCAGACAGTTTGGGGCTGCGCACAGATACATCGGCTGCATGATGATAGATGGTTTTGCGTGCATTGTACAGGCGGCGTGTTTCGGCCTGCTTATCCGGCCGGTCGAGCAGCGGCCGGGTATTGGAGTAGGATAGGTTTTTGACAATGCGGTAAAACGGCGTATCCAGATGGATCAGCAGGCCGGTTTCACGTACCGCCTGCACATTTTCCGGCCGCAGCACCGCACCGCCGCCAAGGGAGAGCACGATCCCCTCGCGCTGGGACAGCGCACGGATATACGCGGTTTCCCGCTCTCGGAAGTAGGCTTCGCCGTGCTCGGCAAAGATATCCGAAATTTTTTTCCCTTCCTGCGCCTCCAAATACTGATCGGCGTCCACAAAGGACAGGCCGGTCAGACGGGCGAGCTTGCGGCCGACCGTGGTTTTGCCGCTGCCCATAAAGCCGCACAGCACAATGTTTTGCTTGCCGTGCTTTTCGTGCAGCCGCTTGACAGCCATCCGTCCGTAGGTGCGGCGCAGGATGGTTTCGCAGGACTGCGGTGCAAAGCACACACCGGACCAGATGGTTTGCGCGTGAGCAGCCTGCATGACCAGCATATACAGCCCGTCGCGCGTTTTGGTCTTTTTAGGGTTTGCCAGCCGCATAGTAGATGTGACCGGCGGGTTATAGATCGCGTCAAACACGTACTCGGTCTTATGCGGCAGAAAATGCAGCGGGGCAGACTGTTCCTTGGGAAACATGCCGACCGGCGTGGAATTGAGCACGATCTGGATGTCGCGCGGGATATGCCGCCGGCTGAACACGGATACATGTGCGCCGGGCAGGACGTCACAGATCTGCCGCTGCAGGGCGGCAGCTTTTTCAAGATCGCGCCCGGTGATGGTCAGGTATGCGCCTTGCGAGGCACAGTGATATGCCATCACCGAAGCGGCGCCGCCGTAGCCAAGCAGCAGTACCTTTTTGCCGCGCAGGGCAATGCCGTCCCGCTTGAGCGATTCGGCAAAGCCGAGGATATCAGTGTTGTACCCGATGGACTTTCCCTGCACAAAAGCGACAGTATTGACTGAATGCAGGTCACGTGCTGCGGTATCGACTTCGTCCAGCAGCGGAATGACGGCTTTTTTGTGCGGGATCGTGCAGTTGATGCCGTGCAGTCTGTCTTTCGCCAGCTGGAAGGCTTCCGGCAGATCTGCAGGCGGCACGGCAACGCCGATATAGTCGGCGTCCTGTCCGGAAACGGTAAAAAGCTGCTGGTGCAGTTCCGGGCTCATCGTGTGGCCGAGTGGCCAGCCGAACAGGGCGTAGGTTGGTTTTTTCGGGTGAAATGCCCGGAATTCCTCCATAGAGAGCAGCATAACGGTCAGCCTCCCAGTTGTTGCAGGGTGTCGAAAAAGTCCGGATAGGAGATCGCAACAACATCGGGATCGTGGATCCTGCTGGCGCCATTGGCGGCAAGCGCGAGCACAGCAAGGCTCATGGCGATACGGTGATCGCCGTAGGTTTCAAATGCTGCGCCGTGCGGTGTTGTACCGCCGCGGATGATCATGCCGTCCTCGGTTTCCTCCACATTCACGCCGGCCTTGGACAGTTCAGCCGCCATGGCGGCGATTCGGTTGGATTCCTTGACTTTCAGCTCCTGCGCATCGCGGATGACGGTTTCGCCTTCGGCAAAGGCTGCGGCAACTGCGATTACCGGCAGCTCGTCAATCAGGCGGGGGATGATCGACCCGCCGATTTCGGTGCCATGCAGCGGACGATACCGCACGGTCAAATCACAGACCGGCTCTGCTTCGTCACAGAAATTGCTTTCCGTGATATCTGCGCCCATGGCGCGCAGCACATCAAGGATACCAGTGCGTGTTGGGTTAACACCGACTCCACGTATGGTCAGCTCTGAGCCGGGAACGATTGCGCCGGCGGTCAGAAAGAACGCGGCAGAGGAAATATCCCCCGGGATGGTGATGTCAACCGCGTGCAGATCCTCGGGCGGGTTGAGGGTGATTATATTGCCATGGGTTTCGATTTCGACACCCAGCGTGCGGAACATCCGCTCGGTGTGGTCGCGGGAGGGAGCAGGTTCGATGACGGTGGTCTGTCCTTCGGCATACAGACCTGCGAGCAGAATGGCGCTTTTGAGCTGCGCTGAAGCAACCGGCAGACGGTATTCGATCCCGTGCAGCTCGCTCGGATACAGCGTGAGGGGGCAGTAATTATCGTTTTTTCCCTCGATCGAAGCACCCATTTCACGCAGCGGGCGAATCACACGGCCCATCGGGCGCTTCTGGATCGAGGCATCACCATTCAGTGTAACGGTAAATGGCTGCCCGGACAGGATGCCGCACAGCAGGCGGGTCGTGGTGCCGGAATTGCCGGTATACAGCGCTTCCTCCGGGGCGGCAAGGCCGTGCAGCCCCACACCTTCCACGATGACCTCATCTTCGCGGACTTCGATCGGCACACCCATTTTACGAAAACAGTCAATGGTGGCGAGGCAGTCTTCTCCCATCAGGAAACCGGTGATATGGGTCGTGCCGCTGGCCAGTGCGCCCAGCATAACCGCGCGGTGTGAGATAGATTTGTCGCCCGGCACCATGATACTGCCGTGCAGCGGACCCAAGGGTTGGATTTGCATGGTTGTTACTCCTCTGTTGTATCGGCTACATAATAGCTGCCGATGACTTTGATGTAGGGAAGCTCCTCATGGAGCTGGTATAGCAGGGACTGTACGGCATGATCGCGCATATTGCCGGTGAAATCAATATAAAACACATAGCACCACGGACTGTCTTTGATTGGACGCGAGTAAATCTGTGTCATATCAACATGATAACCGGCAAAAATATCAAGCACGCCATTGAGCGACCCGGCGACGTTGGGAATATGGAAGGCAATTTCGATACGGTTGTCTTCCGGGCGGCTGGTCAGCGTGCGGCTGACGGCAATAAAGCGGGTTTCGTTGTGCTTGATATCGTTAATGCTTTCTGCAAGGATATCAAGCCCGTTTAATTCGGCTGCCTCACGCGAACAGATGGCGGCAAGTGTTTTGTCCTGTTTTGCAGCTACGGTTTGCGCGGCAATCGCCGTATTGGCCACTTCGATAGCCTGCAAACCATGTGCGGAGATAAAATCGTGGCACTGGGGAAGGGCGTGTGGGTGCGAACAGACCTGTTGAATCTGCGCAAGCGATGCACCGCGCGGAGCTGCTAGACAGTGCCGTATTTTTTTGATGTAAGAATAGTTGATGGAAAGGTCATATTCGAGCAAAAGGTCGTATATTTCGCTTACAGTGCCCGCGGTTGTGTTTTCAACAGGCACTACGCCTGCGTCTGCCTCGCCATCGCGCACTGACTGAAAAACCTGTTCCCAAGTGGGTACGTTTTGGGGCTCACAGGAAGGGAAAAGAGCGCGTGCTGCCAGCTCCTGATACGCGCCGGGCGCTCCCTGATAATAGACCGAGCGTGGATGCAGTGCAGCTTCTGAGGGATGAAAGGGAAATTTGGCAGGGTTCAGACGCAGCACTTCGCTGTATTGATATTCGCGGCTGGCGCGGATCATACTTTGCAGCAGCGCAATATATTTGATGCGCAGCTCTTCGCTCATGCCGGTAGCGCGCTTTTGAATGATTTCAGCCTCACGGTCGGGCTTATAGATGGCGTCATCCGTTTGCGCCTTGGTTTGCGCAACCTCCCGTGCGAGAGACATGCGCAATAGAAATAGTTCACGGATAGCGGCATCTACGGAGTTAATGTCCTGTCGGATCGAGGAAAGCTCACGCATAGCCGTTCGCCTCCCTCAGCAGGTCGGCCAGCGCGATGGCGCAGGCCGCTTCGATGACCGGTGCGGCGCGGGTGACGATGCAGGGGTCGTGCCGTCCGTGGATGGAGAGCGGCTCGGTTTTGCCGGTTTGCAGGTTGAGCGTTTCCTGTGTTATGCCGATCGAGGGCGTGGCTTTGATGCAGGCGCGCACGATCAGCGGCATGCCGTTAGTGATACCGCCGTTGATGCCGCCGTTATTGTTGGTTTCGGTTTTGACCACGCCGTTTTCTTGATACAGGGCGTCATTGGCATGCGAGCCGCGCAGCGCGGCAAAAGCAAAGCCTGCGCCGAATTCCACACCCTTAACAGCCGGAACGGCAAACAGGATGGAGGCAAGACGGCTTTCCACGGTATCCAGCATCGGGCTGCCCAGCCCGGCCGGCAGTCCGATTGCAGCGCATTCGATCACACCGCCAACCGAATCCTGTTCCATGCGCGCGTCCTCAATCGCAGCCAGCATGGCTTCCAGTGCGCGGGGGTTGTTGACCGGATAGTCGGCCTCGCGCAGCGCCTCAAGCTGTGCAGGAGTTACATCGACATCATCGAACGGCATATCCTGAATCTGTGCGATGGACTGGATGTGCGAGCCGACCTGCACGCCCTGCGTTTGCAGCCACAGCTTGCACAGCGCGCCGGCGAATACGAGGGGAGCGGTCAGCCGTCCGGAAAAATGGCCGCCGCCGCGCGGATCGTTGCAGCCCTTGTAACGCAGCATGCCTGTGTAGTCGGCATGACCCGGACGGGGCTGTGCGGCAAGACTGGCGTAATCGCCAGAATGCTGGTTGGTGTTTTGAATGAGGGCACAGATCGGGGTACCGGTCGTTTTGCCGTTGTAGATACCCGATTGGATCAGCGGCAGGTCGGCTTCCTTCCGCTGGGTGGATTGCTTATTGCGGCCGGGTGCGCGGCGCTCCATCTCGCGCAGAACAAATGCTTCATCATACGGAACGCCGGACGGGAAACCGTCGATCACAACGCCGATGCCGGCGCCGTGCGATTCTCCGAAAACAGAAATATGAATGGCGTTTCCCCAAGTGGAACCCATAGCGGGGCCTCCTTACAGTTTGAGTATATAGGTATGCAGGGCTTCGGCGTCAATCGGTGTGATCTCCGCACGGCCCGGTTCGCGGACAAGAATAAAGTTGACCGTGCCGCCGAATTTCTTTTTATCGGACAGCAGGGCGCGGAAAATCTCCTCCCTGTCATAGGGGAGCGCGGACGGCAGACCGATGTGCGCCAGCAGCGAAAGCAGCGGCGCAGTCAGGTCGGCGTTGCCCATCAGGGCGGAAAGCCGCATGGCGGCTGCCATGCCGATCGCAACCGCCTGACCATGCGTCAGGTCAGTGTAGCCGCCGAGCTTTTCTGCTGCGTGGCCGATCGTATGACCGAAATTGAGGATCATGCGAAGGCCGGTGTCGTGCTCATCAATGGCGACGACATCGCGCTTGATCTTGACGCATTCGGTGATGATCTCCTCAATGCGGTACCGGTAATCCGGATGGGCAACCATATCGAGAATATCCCTGTTGGCAATATAACCGTACTTGACCACTTCAGCCATACCGTCGGCAAAGGTTGCTTCCGGCAGGGTGGACAGTACGCCCGGGTCGATCAGTACAAGCCGCGGCTGATAAAAAGCGCCGACCAGATTTTTGCCTTCGGGCAGGTCAACGCCGGTTTTGCCGCCGACGGAGGAATCCACCTGTGCGAGCAGGGTGGTTGGGATTTGGCAGAGGGATACGCCGCGCAGGAACGTTGCAGCGGCAAAACCGGTGATATCCCCCACAACGCCGCCGCCGAGCGCGATCACCAGATCCTTGCGCGTCATACCGGCAGAAAGCATATCGTGGTAGATGGTCTCTACGGTGCAAAGCCGCTTGTGCTCCTCCCCGGCGGGAATCACGGTGTGGGATACCGGCAGGGAAAGCTGCTGCTCCAGCCGCGCCAGATACAGCGGCGCGACTGTGGAATCCGTAACAATATGGATGCGGCTGGGGGTGAAAATATCGGAAAGCACCGCGCCCGCACGATCAAGCAGGCCGGTTTCAATATAGATGTCGGATACGCCGTTCGCGCCCGTCAGGCTCAGCGTCTGCACTGCAAAACACTCCTTTTAGGTCAACTGCACAAGGATGCTGCGTATGCTGCGATGCATCCTTGCGGGGAAAGGTCAGATGTGGGATCAAAGCTCCCGACCGACGGCCTGTGCGACCGCGCGCAGGCTGGTCATGGTTTCGTGGAACGAATCATAGGTCAGGCTCTGGGCGCCGTCCGAGAGGGCGTGCGCGGGATCGTTGTGTACCTCGATCATCAGGCCGTCCGCACCAGCGGCAACGGCAGCCTTGGCCAGCGGTTCGACCATCCAGTAGATACCGCCCGCATGGGAGGGATCGACGATGACCGGCAGGTGGCTCATGCGCTTGAGCACCGGAACTGCGGAGATATCCAGCGTGTTGCGGGTGTATTTTTCGTAGGTGCGGATGCCGCGTTCGCACAGAATGACATTTTCGTTGCCGCCGGCCATGATGTACTCGGCGGACATGAGGAATTCTTCCATCGTGTTGGCAAAGCCGCGCTTGAGCAGGATGGGCTTGCTGGTCTGCCCCAGTTCCTTGAGCAGCTCGAAGTTCTGCATATTGCGTGCGCCAACCTGGAAGCAGTCGCATTTTTCCATGAACAGCTCGATATGCGCGGGATTGGTGATTTCGGTGACAACCGGCAGTCCGGTTGCTTCGTGCGCCTTGTGCAGCAGGTCAAGGCCTTCCGCCTTCAGGCCTTGGAACGAGTACGGGGAGGAACGCGGCTTCCATGCGCCGCCGCGCAGGACGGCTGCGCCGTCCGCCTTGACATGCTCGGCGACCTCGATGATCTGCTCTTCGCTTTCAACCGAGCAGGGACCGGCCATAACGACCAGCTTTTTGCCGCCGACCGCTACGCCCGGCGCGATCTCGACGACCGAATCCTGCGGGTGCATTTTGCGGTTGGCAAGCTTGAATGGTTCCTGCACCTTGAGGATATTTTCCACCTGCGGGTCGCGCAGCAGCGCGTCCTTATCCACCGCGCCGGTATCGCCGACCAGACCGATTACGATCGTGCCTGCGCCGTAGATCGGGTTAGCCTTGACGTTCCAGCGTTCGATATGGCGGGAAAGCTCTTCTACATGTTCGCGCGTTGCGCCGTGCTTCATAATGATGATCATGATGTTTTGCTCCTTTTATATAAAAAGATGATATGGTTGTGTTTGTCTGGGTGGAGAAAAATAAAAAGTCTTCCATCCACAAAGAGGGACGAAAGACAAACGGTTCCGCGGTACCACCCACATTCGGCATATTGCTATGCCGCACTTTTTCGGATACAGAGAACATATCCTATCCCTGTAACGGAGGAAGTCCGTCAGCGCCTACTCGAACCGTGGGATGTTTCAGCGCCGCAGCTCAAGAGGGAACTTCATTGTACCGGCGTCTGCGTCCGTTTCCAGTCATGCCGGACACTCCCTGTAAGCCGCACCCTGAACAATTACTTTCCTCTGTCATCGCTTTGTGCAATATTTGTACCTATTATATGCCTGATGTCCGCGCTTGTCAATGCAAAAAATGTTACGTTTTTATTTCAGCTTTTTCTTATAGCTATGGCAGGTATATCCTGCATGAGACGGGCATAGAGTAGGACAGGTGATGCGAAATGGAAGTAAAACGGGACAATGCTTTCCAGCAGGCGATCCGCTGCCTGCCGCCGCTTCGGGCGTCTCAGCTGGCTGCATTGGAGGAACAGGAAACCGCAGAGGAGGTGCGCTTTCGCGCAGGGCGGCCACCGGCGGTCAAGACCATGTCCGGCGAGCGGGAGCTGCCGCTGCCGCCGGTTTCGGCGGACGAGCTGCGTGAGATCCTCAGCCGGGCGGCACGGTATTCGGTACATAGTTACACGGAAAGTTTGAAGCATGGATTTATCACGCTGACCGGCGGGCACCGTTTAGGTGTTTGCGGTACGGCGGCGGTGGAAAACGGACAGGTCATCGGGGTGCGGGGGCTGTCCTCGCTCAATGTGCGCATTGCGCGGCAGATCAGAGCATTGGAAGCGGAGGTTGCATCGTGGATCTCCACGGGGCGGCCGCAGTCGGTGCTGCTGGTATCGCCGCCCGGATACGGCAAAACCACCCTGCTGCGGGAATGGGTGCGGCAGGTTTCCGGGCAGGGGCGGACGGTGGCGGTGGCGGATGAGCGCGGCGAGATCGCGGCGTTATCCGGCGGCGTGCCGCAGTTTGACATCGGCGGATGCACGGATGTGTTGGAGGGCTGCCCGAAAAAGCAGGCGGCGCTGATGCTGCTGAAAACCATGTCACCAGAGCTGATCGCTTTTGATGAGATCACTGCACCCGAGGATGTTGAGGCTGTGTCGTTGTGCGCACACTGCGGTACGGCGGTGCTCGCAAGTGCGCATGCGGCAGATGTGGACGATCTGTGCCGGCGGCCGCTCTACCGTGCGCTGCTTGCGCTGCAGGTGTTTGACTGTGCGGTTGTGATTGAAAAACAGGATGGACAACGGGTGTACCGGAAAAAGGGATTGGAGGATATAGCATGCTCAAACTGATGGGGGCGGTGATGATTTTCGGTTCATGCGCGGCACTGGGGCTGACGGCGCGGCAAAGCCTGCGGCGGCGGGTCGCAGCGGCGGACAGTATGCTGCTGGCACTTTCGCTGATTGTCAGCGAGATCACCTGCCGGCGGACGCCGCTGCCTGAGATCATTGCAGAACTGGCGGAAAATGAAAACGCGGCTGTGCGTTTGCTGTTTGCAGGACTGCAGCGCCGGCTGCGGGAGCAAAACGGGCTGTCGCTCAGCTACCTCTGGCGTTCGAACCTGCGGGACAATCGGACAGCGCTGGGAATGGGGGTGTCGGAATGCGATATCTTATGTGAAGCGGCAAACTATCTCGGCCGGTATGACGCGTCCGAACAGGCGGACGGGCTGCGGCAGGTGAGCCGCCGCCTTTCCGCCGCACGGGCGGCAGCGGCGGAAGAATTGCAGAATAAAGGGAATTTGTATCGCACCTGCGGTATCGCACTGGGGATTCTGGTCATTCTGGTGCTGATCTGAAAACGGAGGGACATATGGATGTTGATCTGATTTTCCGTATTGCGGCCGTGGGTATCTTGGTGGCTGTGTTGGGACAGCTGCTCACGCGCTCCGGGCGGGAGGAACAGGCCCTGATGACTACGCTGGCAGGGCTGATCGTCGTACTGATGCTGATCGTACAGGAGATCGACCATCTGTTTACGATGATGAAAAGCGTGTTTGGCTTTTGAACGGGCTGGCAGCGGCCTGCGGTCTGGTATTGGCCGCGCTGGTTTTGTCGCTGGTGCTCAAAAAGGACGCGCCGGTAATTGCCTTCCTGCTGGTGCTGACAGCCGGTATGCTGCTGGCAGTGCGCGGCATGGAGCTGGCAGGCAGTGCAGCACAGCAGTTTACCACACTGCTGGCGCAGAGCGGGATCACAGCGGGGCTGTATCGCCCGGTCTGCAAGGCGGTGGGGACGGCGGCTGTTGTGCGTGTGCTGAGCGCACTCTGCCGGGATGCGGGACAGTCTGCACTGGCGGCAAAGGTGGAACTTGTGGGGGCGGTGCTGGCGCTGTCGTTTTGTCTGCCGCTGCTCGAGCAGGTGCTGGCGCTGACATCGGATTGGATGCTGTGAAAGGACAGGAAGTATGAAAAAATGGATCGCGGTGCTGCTGTTGCTGCTCTGCTTGCCCGGTGCAGGGGCGGTGGATACGGCGGCGGTGCAGCAGGAGAGCGGCGCGGCGCTGTTGGATGCTGTGCCGCAGGAGCAGCGCGGCTATTTGGACGGTGTGCAGCCGGATACCGCGGAAGAGGTGGCCGCTTCTTTTTCCCGGCTGCTGGATAACGCGGCGCAGGATGGATGGAGTGCCGTACAGAACGCGGTACATACTTTGATCCGTACGGCGGTCGTTATTTTGCTGACGGCAGTGGCGCGGGGCTTTTCCGGCGCGGCGGGCGGTGCGGCGGACGGGCTGATCGACATGGCCGGGGCATTGGGCTGTGCAGCCATTCTGCTGCGGGATTTTACCGGGATGCTGGCACAGTGCCGGTCTGTTTTGCAGGAGATCAGCGCCTTTTCTGCGGTGCTTCAGCCGGTTTTGGCAACGGTTCTGTCGGTGGGCGGAAATGCCGCCACCGCGACGGCATTGCAGGTCGCTTCGATGTTTGTGTTCGATTTGGTGATCCGTTTGATCAACGTATTGCTTGTACCGGCGGCATGTGCTTATCTGTCGGTTACGGCGGTGGATGCCGCGACCGGCAACGAGATGCTGCATGGGGTGGCTGCTGGGATCAAGGGGGCGGCGAGCGGGGTACTCAAGCTGATTTTGACGCTGTTTACCGCCTATCTGACGGTGGCAGGCGGTGTGTCGGGCAGTGTGGACAGGGTTGCGCTTAAAACTGCGAAGTTCGCAGTATCCGGCGCTGTGCCGGTGGTGGGCGGTGTGATTTCGGATGCGACCGAAACGCTGCTTTCCGGTGCATCGCTGCTGAAAAACTCGGTTGGGATCTTCGGCATGCTGTGCGTAACTGCAATCTGCCTGATACCGTTTTTGCGGGCGGGGGCGAGCTACTTGTGCTATAAGGCCGGGGCAGCGGTGTTGTCGCCGCTTTGCTCGGGCAGTCTGCGGCAGATGTTGGCAGGGGTAGGGACGGGATTTGGTTTGCTGCTCGGTATGCTGAGCACATGCTGTCTGATTTTATATTTGGAGCTGGTATATGTGGTTGCGATGGTGAAGCCGGTATGACAGAGCTGTTTTCAACAATCCTGCTGCGCGTGACGCTGGCGGGGGCTGCTTCAGCAGTGGCGCTGCGCATTGCGGGCGGAGGAACGATGCGTGAGGTCGTTAAGCTGGCGGCCGGTCTGCTGATGCTGTTGGCTCTGCTGCAGCCGCTGCGGGGGGCGGATCGGTACAACTGGACGTCTGAGATTGGGGCGGCACAGACAGATATCGATGCAATCGAGCAGCAGAATATACAGACGACAATGAGCACTCTGGCGGCGACCATTGCAGATACGGCGGAGCAGCGTGCGGCTGTGGAGGGGTTTGACTGTTCTGTGCATGTGGAGATGGCTAAGGGGGCAGATGGTTTGCTGCAGATCGGTCGGCTGACCGTCTATTACAGTGCGCGGGATGCAGAGCGGCTGCCGGCATTGCAGCAGCTTTTAGCGCAGGAATGCGGTGTGCCGGCGGACAGACAGGAGCTGATCAGGCGATGAAACAACAGGTAAAGCAATGGTGGCAGCAGGCAAGCGGGCTGCTGCTTCCGGTTTTGCACCGGTACCGTGCGGTGCTGATCGTACTGCTGGCCGGTATTTTGCTACTGGGATCGGGGGGCTGGTTCGGCGGAGCGCAGCCGGAGGAAAACGCGCCGGTGCAGCAGGAGGAAGAATTTGCACTGCAAGCCTTTGAACAAAAGCTGCAGGAACGGCTTGGCGCAATCGAAGGGGCTGGCCGTGTGCAGCTTATGCTTTCACTGGAGCAGACCGGAGAATCCGTTTATGCGGTGGATGCGCGGCAGAACACAAATAGCGACAGCAGCCGCAGCTATGAGAGCAGTCTGGCGGTGGTGTCTGACGGGAGCTACGGCGAAAAGCCGATCACAGTCAAAAATCTGCTGCCAACCTTTCGGGGGGCGGTCATCCTGTGCGAGGGGGCGGATGACGCGCAGGTGCGGCTGGCGGTGACACGGGCGGTGGGGACGGTGTGCGGTCTCGGGGCGGATAAGATTACCGTTCTGAAAATGAAGGCAGAAGCATAAATCAGTAGTAAAGCTGTATAGGAGGGCAAGCATACGATGAAAAAAATCAAAAAACGCGGGGCGGTGTACGGCGTGATCGCATTGCTCCTGTGCGTGGCGGTTTATCTCAACTGGAGCTATGTTGGTGCGCCGGATGAGCTGCCGGCAGCAGAACAGACCGATGCACAAAATGGGGTGGACGGTGCGGCAAACCCAGCGGCAACGGATTATTTTGCCACTTCCCGGCTGAGCCGCGAGCAGGCGCGGGATGAAGCGGTCAGCACCTTGCGCGAAGTATCGGAAAGCGAGCAGGCGGATCAGACGGCGAAGGAAGAGGCGGCGGCGCAGATCTCGGCGCTGGCAGAGGATTCGGTGGCTGAGGCCAATATGGAAAGCATGATCCGTGCCAAAGGGTATGAGGATGCCGTTGTGATGATTGGAGACGGCAGTGTGAATGTGGTTGTGGCGCCGCCGGAGGGCGGTTTGCAGGCGACGGATGTGACGGTCATCAAGGATATCGTGGTGGCGGAAACCGGCGCAGTCCCCGGGCAAATTAAGATTGTGGAAGCGGCGTAACAGACAAAAAACGTATTTATCCTTGGCATTCCGCCGAAACTGTGCTATAATCCGTTTAACTGATAAAGGAGAGTGAGCATCATGGCGGATCATAAGGAATATTGGGAGACCGCAGGCGACCAGGGCTCTATCCGTATTTCGGAGGATGTCGTGGCGTCGATCGCGGCGCTGGCCACATCGGAAACCGACGGCGTCAGCGGGCTGTATTCCAGCCTGACCAATGATATCGTCAGCTTTTTAAGCAAGAAAAACCTGTCCAAGGGTGTGCGGGTCGAAATTGGTGAGGATGATACCGTAAAAATCGAAATCGGATTTCTGGCGCTGTTTGGCCATAACATTTGTGAAGTGGCAAAGCAGGTGCAGCAGAATGTCAAGGCGCAGATCGAATCCATGACCGGCCTGCGTGTAACAGAGGCAAATATCCATGTCGGCGGTGTAACTTTTGCGCCGGTTGCATCGGGAGATGAACCGGCGGAGCAGCCGGCAGAATAAGCAGCCGAAAGAGGCACAGAGCTGCGCGGCAGATTTCCGCAATCAATATGTGTCACAATGAATATGCATCAAAACCGAGGAAAATTTTCCTCGGTTTTGATGTTTTTTTATGGAAAAGTACCGCGATGGGAGCATCTGTGATTTCTTTAGTACCTTAAGCTGTGTTGCAACTTTTCTCTCTTTATTGAAATGCGCTGTGCATCCGATGCATTGGTGTGGGGAGGGCGTCACTGATTTGTTTCAGTACAGTCGAGTTCATTGGGGAATGCACGAAAAATATAAGCGGCATTCATGAGGATGCGCTGCGTTGACATGGAAGTGTGACAGAAGCGATGAAAATAATGTAGATATTTGTCAAAAATGCTAATTGCTTTATGTGTATAAATATGATATATAGATTGTAGATATTAAGCAAACATACCATAAGATACCACACTTCCGTGTGGAAAGAGTGTCATTTGCTGATAATGATCGTTTGCTTACAAGTATATTCCGCATGTCCGTGCAAAAGCAGGCCAAATGCCTGCTTTTGCTGTGCGTAGAATGCAAATCTCTATCTTATTGACAGAAACGCATTCCGACGCAAGCCTATTCCGCAAAGGGGGGAGTTGATCAAAAAACATAATCATGTGAAACTGGAAGAGTGCTATGCACGGAAAAGTGAATGATTTTGTCTTGCAAATTGAAAAATTGCAAGATGGCAAGATAAAGGTGACGAAGAAGTATGCTTAACAATCAGCAGAAGCGTAGGATTTGCAGAACGCTGTCTTTGAAAAGTGCAGGATTCTTTGACGCGATAGAAAGCTGCTTGGAATTTGTATTCTTCATGTTGTATAAAGCATTCAAGCTTCCGATATCTTGCCGATCTCAGGTTTACCGCATCATATGTAAGGTGTAATCTGTCTGAGGGATGAAATGATCCCTGCTTTAAGCCACAGTTGCGAATAGGTAAACCGGAAGCGGAATACAACGAACGTACTTGCGTCACTGTCATTGTAGTATTAAGATCACTTTATGGGGATGATTGTGGACTATGCAAATGATGCTGAAACGATTTGGACGAGAGTCTTTGTCTGGCATTCCCGGATAGAAAAGACGGGGATACATCACATTTAAGGAGAATTGTACCGAGAAATTAAACAGCTTCTTATCTGCTCTTGATCGAACAGAAAGTAGATATTCTTTCAACATATCAGGCACAGTATGAAGCGCGTATTGTAGAACAGAGGTGTGTGACGTGAAAAATTGGAAGGTAAAAAATAAACTGAGGATCAGCTTTGCGATTCTGATTGTTTTGATGCTGATTATTTCTGCGATTTCCATTTTGGGGCTGAGCTCGCTTCATCAGGAAAACGGCACTTTAGTGAATAAGACACTTGCGAATACAGAATATGTCTGGGAGATGCGAAGGAATTTGATGTCCGAGCAACGCTATGTGCTGATGGCATTTGCTGAAAAGGATAAGCAGGCCATGCAAGAGTATTCTCAAGCTGCACAGGAAGAAGTTGTAAAAAACTCCGATATTCTGAAACAGTATTTCGCCAATACTCGTGTGGAGCAGGATAAAATAAATGCCTTAGATACCTGCTTCAATGCACAGACGGCTCATCGCAATAAAATTATCGAATTGCTGGGACGAGGAACGGAAGAAAGTGTTGATGAAGCTTACGAGATTTTTGAAGCAGAGCTGAAACCTTTATTGGAACAGCAAGCGGATTTGCTGGCTGAAATTGGAAATGAGCAAAATGATTTAGCACGACAGCAGGTAGAGAAGGGTGAAAAAACCTACTGGGGTATGCTTACGCTTATTATTGCGCTTATCGTGCTGTCGATTCTCGTCAGTTTTGTTATCACTGTTGCGCTGATCAAGATGATCACATATCCGATGCAGCAGATTACCAATGCAGCGCATTCTCTTTCTCAGGGTGATTTTGACGCACATATCACATATGAAAGCACCGATGAGATGGGGGCAACATGTAAGAGTATGCAGGACAGCTTTGCTGCATTGAAGGCAATTATAATGGATATTAGCACGGTGCTGGGCGCTTTGAGCAATGGAGACCTTTCAGTGTCCACAGATGTTGAATATCCGGGTGAGATGCATGAAATCCATTTGTCTATCGAAAAGCTGATTCGGAAGCTGAATATGGCATTTGGAGAGATCAAGCGCGCAGCATATCAGATCAACTCCGGATCGGATCAGGTATCTAACGGTGCGCAGGCGCTTGCACAGGGTGCTACGGAGCAGGCCAGCAGCGTAGAAGAATTAGCGGCTACTATTTCGGATGTTTCGGATCGGGTGCAGACAAACTCTGAAAATGCTCGTAAAGCAAATGCGCTGGCTGCTGATGCAGGAGATGTGGCACAGGACACGTTGCGTGATATGAATAACATGATAGAGGCAATGCAGGAGATCTCCAATACATCAGAAGATATTGGAAAAATTATCAAGGTGATCGATGATATTGCATTCCAAACCAACATTCTTGCTCTTAATGCGGCGGTAGAGGCTGCAAGAGCGGGGTCGGCGGGCAAGGGCTTTGCCGTTGTTGCAGATGAGGTCCGGAATTTGGCGGGCAAGTCGGCTGAGGCGGCAAAGGATACGACGGCACTGATCGATCAATCGATTCGTGCAGTATCGCATGGCTCGGAAATTGCAAATAAAGCAAACGAAGCATTTAAGGAGCTTCGCGAAAAGGTCGATGAGGTTGTTACCACAATTAATATGATATCCGCAGCGTCGGCGGAGCAGGCAACGAATATCCAGCAGATTTCTGAGGGAGTTGATCAAATTTCTGCTGTGGTACAGACGAACTCTGCAACGAGTGAAGAGAGCGCGGCTGCAAGTGAGGAGCTGTCCGGACAGGCGAATGAGCTTGAAAGGCTGATAGAACAGTTCCGGTTGGCGGATTAAGGATAACTGTTATTTTGCCACAGAAGACTTGAGCGCGTGAAGAAAATCCTGTAAAAGTAGATATTCTATGTGAATGATAGGGGCTGAAGGCTCGTCTTGGAGCTTTCAGCCCTTGTTTCATACTATAACAGCACCGATGTTGTTGCCTGCAACTTCAACTATAACCGATGAGACCCTATCCTTCATCCTTTTGGTTTTTCCCGAATAACAGCTTGCAAATTTGGCCAAAATAAGATAAAATAAGTCGTATTCATAGATAACTGGGAGGAGCGTTCCGCCGTGAGTGTGATGAGCAGAACCAAAGCAAGAGAAATCGCGCTGCACCTGATCTTTGAGATGGGGTTTCAGCAGTTTGAAGAGGAGCATCTGGAAGATCGTCTGGATGCCAGCATTATGGATTCGATCAGCGGCGATATTGCGCTGTACGCAGGTAAACTGTCCGAACAGCAGACACAGTACATTCGCACGACCGTGAAGGGCGTGGCTGCACATTTGGCTGAGCTGGATCAGACGATCGAAACCTATTCCCGCGGCTGGAAGCTGAGCCGGTTGTCTCGGATGACGGTGGCAGTGCTTCGTCTGGCGATTTTTGAGATGCGCTATGCGGAGGATGTGCCGGTCGGTGTGGCGATTAACGAATCGGTCGAGCTTGCAAAAACATATGACGGGGATGAGGCGGCATCCTTTATCAACGGTGTGCTGGGAGCGGCCGCGCGGGCAGAGTTTCCCAAAAGCAAGGGGGCGCCGACCAAGACGGAGCAAAGCGATGGCTGAATGTTTTTTGGGGATCGACACCTCAAACTACCGCACCTCTGCGGCGATATATGATGCGGAGAGCGGGATGTGGCGCAATGAGGGCGGTCTGCTGACCGTACCGGATGGTGCGATCGGCCTGCGGCAGTCGGATGCGCTGTTTCAGCATACGGTTTGCCTGCACGAAAAGATAGAGGCACTTCCGCAGGGAAAGGTGCGCGCCATTGGTGTTAGCACCCGCCCTCGCGCGGTGGAAGGGTCATATATGCCCTGCTTTTTAGCGGGAGAGAGCGTCGCGCGCAGCGCGGCGCATTTGCTATCTGTGCCGCTTTTTGCGGTGTCGCATCAACAGAACCATATTGCGGCGGCAGCGTTGAGCGCGGGACGGCTTGATCTGCTCGACGGCACGTTCCTTGCATGGCACTTATCGGGTGGTACAAGCGAGCTGCTGCTGGTGCGGATGGGTGTGGACGGATTGCCGGACTGCACCTGCATCGGCGGTACGACCGATCTGGCTGCCGGCCAGTTGATCGACCGCGCCGGGGCGCTGCTCGGCCTGCCATTTCCTGCAGGGGCGGCGCTGGATGCGATGGCGCTGTCCGCAGAACCGGAAAAGGGCTATCGCCCGAAGGTAACGGACTGCAAATTTTCGCTGTCGGGAATGCAGAATCAGGTGGAGACGCGGCATAAAGCCGCATCGGATGTGCAGCTGGCACGTTTTACGTTGGAAACGGTGTCCAATGCCGTTGTCCGGGCAACAGAACAGGCGTGGGAGCGGTATCGCTGTCCGGTGCTGTGTGCAGGCGGCGTGATGGCAAGTGAGATCCTGCGTGCGCGGATGCGGGAAGCGTTTGGGGAAAAGGTGCATTTTGCAGCGCCGGTATTGTCGGGCGATAATGCAGTCGGCGCGGCGGTGCTGGCGGCACGGCTGTATGAAAGGATAAAAGCGTGAGTACCGTATATTCTGTTACGCAGCTCAATAATGAGATCAAGGAACTGCTGGATGCTGTGCCGGGTTATCGGAATCTGCTGGTGCAGGGCGAAATTTCAAATTACAAGGCGCACTCTTCCGGTCATCACTATCTGACCCTGAAGGATGAGGGGGCGTCGATCAATGCGGTGATGTTCCGTTCGGATGCTATGCGTCTGAAATTCCGCATGGAAAACGGTATGAAGGTGATCGTGCGGGCGCGGGTCAGCTCGTTTCCACGTACCGGCGCGGTGCAGCTTTATATTTCCGAGGTCATACCGGACGGCGCGGGTGCACTGAATCTTGCGTTTGAACAGCTCAAGCAGAAATTACAGGCGGAAGGATTGTTTGATTCGGCGCGAAAGCAGCCGATTCCCGCCTGTCCGCAGCAGATTGCGTTGGTAACTTCACCGACCGGTGCGGCTGTGCGCGATATGATCCGTATTTTGGGGCGGCGGTGGCCGTTGGCAAAAGTTGTTTTATATCCGGCGCAGGTGCAGGGGCAGGGCGCGGCTGAAAGCATTGCCCGTGCATTGACACTGGTAAACGCAGTCGGAGAGGCGGATGTGATCCTGTGCGGTCGCGGCGGCGGATCGATGGAGGATCTATGGGCCTTTAACGAGGAATCGGTCGCCCGCGCGATTGCCGCATCCGGGATCCCGGTGATCTCGGCGGTAGGCCATGAGCCGGATGTCACGATCGCAGATTTTGTGGCTGACCTGCGTGCTCCGACGCCGTCGGGAGCGGCGGAGATGGCGGTGCCCGATCGGGCAGAGCTGTCTGTGTCACTGCGCACGTGGGAGACACGGCTGTATGCGGCAGCACACAAACGGTGCAGCATGCAGCGCGCCCGTCTGACAGCCTTACAGGAGCGGCTGGCGCTGCGCACACCGCTGCATTAC
Source organism: Agathobaculum desmolans ATCC 43058 (assembly GCF_000701665.1). Taxonomy (GTDB): domain Bacteria; phylum Bacillota; class Clostridia; order Oscillospirales; family Butyricicoccaceae; genus Agathobaculum; species Agathobaculum desmolans. Next base: position 22,758 of record NZ_JNJN01000007.1, read on the forward strand.
ATGGAAGAAAAACGGATGGAAGTTGACCGGCTCACAGACCGGCTGCAAAATGCTCTGTCGGTACAGTTGGACAAAGCGGAGCAGCGGCTGGCGGTGCAAAAGCAGCGGCTATATACGGCGGCACAGGGCGGGCTGCATATCCGCCGGCTGCGGTTTGCCCGTATGGTGGCAACGTTGGATGCAATCAGCCCGTTGCGGGTGTTGGGGCGAGGCTACGCGGTTGCTACCAAGGGAGTGCGCGGCCCGGTGATAACAGATGCATCCATGCTTTGCCCGGGGGATCGGGTGCAGCTTCGATTTGCCAAAGGTGCGGCAGAGTGCCGCGTAACGGAAATCAGGGAGGAAGCATAATGGCGGAAAAGACGTTTGAAAGTCAGATGGAACGATTGGAGGAGATCGTTCGTCTGTTGGAGAAAGGCGAGGCCCCACTGGCAGACAGCATGAAGCTGTTTGAAGAGGGGACAAAGCTCTCTGCAGCGTTGGGGAAACTGTTGGATAAGGCGGAGCAGAAGGTATCGGTCATGCAGGAAAGCGCACAGGGCGAACTGGTCGAACAGCCTTTTCACGCAGAGGAGGCAGGAAAATGACGTTTGCCGAGCAATTACAGGCAGATATCGGCAGGATTGAATCGGCGCTGGAACGCAGCCTTTCCCGTGAAACCGGGGAAGGGTACGATCGCATTTTTGAGGCGGTCAAATATTCCGCCATGGCGGGGGGCAAGCGGCTTCGTCCGGTGATCGTACTTGCATTCTGCCGTCTGTGCGGGGGCGATGAAGAAAAAGCACTGCCGTTTGCCTGTGCACTGGAGATGATCCACACCTATTCGCTGATTCATGATGACCTGCCGTGTATGGACAATGACGACCTGCGGCGTGGTCGGCCGACCTGTCACCGGGCGTTTGATGAGGCCACCGCTGTGCTGGCGGGGGACGGTTTGCTGACGGCGGCATTTGAAACGGCTGCCGCTGCGGAAGGGCTGTCGGCGCAAACGGTTTTGCAGTGTATCCGTATTCTCGGCCGCGCTGCCGGGATGAACGGGATGATCGGCGGGCAGGTGCTTGATATGGGTGCAGAGCACCGCCGGATCCCGTTGGAGGAGCTGCGGCTGCTGCAAAGCCTGAAAACCGGCTGTCTGCTGCGTGCGGCCTGCGAGCTGGGCTGTGCTGCATCGGAAAAGGCAGATGCGGCAATGGTTGCTGCCGCGCAGATATATGGGGAAAAGCTTGGCCTGGCGTTTCAGATCCGGGATGATATTCTGGATATTGAGGGTGATGCTGCAACGCTCGGCAAGACGATCGGCAAGGATGAGAAGAATGAAAAATCCACCTTTCCATCCTTGTTGGGACTGGAAAAATGCCGTGCGCTCGTGGCAGAGCTGACGGATGCGGCAGTGCAGTCGCTTGCGGGTGCGGCGGATAGAGCTTTTTTGACCGAGCTTGCGTATAGTTTGGTCGGACGCATGAACTAATTTTGAATTTTTATGCAGCTTCCTTGAATATGGAACAAGTTTGTGCTATAATATTTATTAAGTGACGTAGTATCCTAGTCAGCGCATACGATTCCCAGGACGGGCCTAAAAATCCGTAGAAGGGCATATCGATGAAGTCTCTGGTGTTTGCTTCTTACGCCCAGTTTGGGGTGGATGCTGGAGGTTAAGGCTTGCGGGCGCGCTTCAATGGCATGAAGTACCGACCCTCTCGCCGTGGAGACCTGCATACGTGGAGCACCTATAGTATCGATTGATTGATGGATGTTCTACGGTGCAGGATGAAACCTGTATTGCGGTGCGGCGTGAATGCACGTGTTTTCCCGTCTGCCCGCCCTTCGGGGCGGGCAGGACAATGGGCGGCGTGCAGGAGCAAAACGCTGTGTGCAGTGTAGCCTGCCTTGCGTGGCCATGGTGAATAGTGTATCCGCCTGCGTGCCCCCGGCCAGGGGTGCGCGGGAATTGACGCTTGAAACCATGTCTGCAAAAGAGGCTAAGAATCGTGTTGCCTGCAGTGGAAAGCACCTAGGCTATTCGAACGAGGCAGGCGGAGGATTGCAGTGCGGACTAAGTGGCAATTCGGTCCCGGTGATGGTAACATCCCGGCACGGACTTTAATGGGAAACCCCCACGACGGCGACGCGTGGCAGTCCGCGGGGAAAGCCAACCGAACCTCAAGCCGCAAGATTAACTCAGCCTGCCGTCACTTTTTTGAACATTTTTCGGGCCGAGGCTGATTTGCTTCGGCTCGCGGGCAGTGGCTGCACGGCTGCTGTATATTAGTATCCGGCAGCGGAGGGCGGATCGCACTGCTGGCTGCCGGCAATAGGAGCAGAAAATGGATACGTCAGATAAACAGAGGAAAAAGCCACAGCCGCCGCAGAAGCCGCGGCTGATCAACACCAAATGGGTGGCAACGATCATGCCGGTCAGCTTTGTGCTTTCTATTGTCATGTCCTACATGTCGAACGAGGCGCTGGGCAATTCCGGCACTTTGCTGTCCTTTGTGGTGTTGTTTTTCTTTATTGCACTCGGTATTCTGTTTGATATGATCGGCATCGCCGCTACCTCCGGCACGGAAAAGGAGTTTCACTCCATGGCTGCGCACCGGGTGCGCGGTGCGAAAGAGGCCGTTTGGATGACCCGAAACGCTGAAAAGGTCTCCAGCATCTGCAATGATGTGGTAGGTGATATCTGCGGCATCATTTCGGGTGCTACGGGCGCTTTGATTGTGGCAAACATCACCCGGAACATGAGCGGGCCGATGATCGTTGTGGTATCGCTGTTGGTAACCGGTGTGGTTTCGGCGCTGACCATTGGCGGTAAGGCTGCCGGTAAAGGAGTGGCAATCGCGTTCAGCAGCAAGGTGCTGGCGGTGTGCGGACGGATCTTATCCGTACTGCCTTTTTCCTTTGATAACAAGAAGTAGAAAACAGCCTTTGAATGGGATGAACGGAAAGCATGAAACGATATGGAATTTTGGACTGCATCACCGGTCCGGCCGATCTGCGCGGGCTGTCCTATGATGTGCTGAATGTGCTGTGCGCTTCGCTGCGCGAGTTTATCGTGGATTCGGTATCACATACGGGCGGACATCTTGCGTCTAATCTGGGCGTGGTGGAGCTGGCCGTTGCGCTGGAGCGTGAATTTGATTCCTCACGCGACCGCATCATTTATGATGTGGGACATCAAAGCTATGTGCATAAAATTTTGACCGGCCGGCGGGAGCGGTTTGATACCCTGCGTCAGTTCGATGGGCTTTCGGGCTTTATGAAGCCGGAGGAGAGCGGGACCGACCCCTGTGTGACCGGACATGCCTCCAACTCGGTTTCGGTGGCGCTCGGCATGGCGCACGCACGCACGCTGAAAAATCAGAAATATCATGTGGTTGCCGTGATCGGCGATGGGGCGCTTACCGGCGGCATGGCATATGAGGCGCTCAACAATGCGGGCACTTCCAAAGAGCCGCTGCTGGTGATCCTCAATGATAACAATATGTCGATTGCACAAAATGTCGGCGGATTGAGCCGCCATCTGTCGCGTCTGCGTGTCAGCTCGCGTTATCTGCATGCCAAAGTGCGGGTGAAGGAGCAGTTGCGCCATGTTCCCGGCGGCAGTCGTGTGATTCGCGCGATCTCCCGGGTGAAGGCGCGGGTCAAGCGGCTGGTGTTGCCCACTTCACTGTTTGAACAGATGGGGTTTACCTATCTGGGACCGGTAGACGGACATGATCTGAAAAGCGTGTGTGAGCTTTTGGCACAGGCGAAAAAAATCAAAAAGCCGGTGCTTTTGCATGTAATGACGCAAAAAGGACGCGGTTATGCGCCGAGCGAACGCGAACCGGAAACGTATCACGGCGTTTCGCCGTTCGATCCTGTCACAGGGGCGTTTCTGGCATCCAAAAAACAGGATTTTTCCGCTTGTTTTGGAAAAGAGCTGTGTGCCTTTGCGGAGAAAGACGCGCGTATCTGTGCGATCACGGCGGCTATGCCGTCCGGTACGGGACTGACACGCTTTGCAGAACGGTTTCCGGATCGCTTTTTCGATGTCGGGATTGCAGAGGAACATGCGGTTGCCATGGCAGCCGGTATGTCGGCACAGGGAATGGTGCCGGTAGTGGCGCTGTATTCCACGTTTTTGCAGCGTGCATATGACCAGTTGGTGCATGATGTTGCGATTGAAGGACTGCATGTGGTATTTGCGATCGACCGTGCCGGCGTGGTTGGTGCGGACGGCGCTACCCATAATGGGGTGTTGGATGTCGCTTTTCTGCGTTCTGTTCCGGGAATACAGATCTACTGTCCGTCCAATTTTAGCGAGCTGCGCAGTATGCTGTCACATGCGATCTATCATGAAAACGGCCCGGTTGCGGTGCGGTATCCGCGTGGTGGAGAAGGGGCATTTCGCGGGGACACATCCGGTCAGGCGATCGTTTGTGTGCGTGAGGCACCCGGCCACACCCTGACTCTGCTTGCGCATGGCGTTCTGGTGAATGAGGCACTGGCTGCTGCGGAAATTCTGGAAAGCAAACGCATTTTTGCGCAGGTGTATAAAGTTAATGTGATCGGGGATGCTCTGCGGCAGGTCTGGAGCGAGAAGCAGCAGGAATTGGCGGGCCCGTGCATTGTGATTGAAGACGTTGTGCAAAATGGCGGTTTAGGCGAGTGGGTCGCAGCACAGAGGACGGAAAAAACGCTGTTGTGCAATACAGGAGACCGCTTCCTGCCGCATGGCAGCGTGAATGAGGTATATCGGTATTGCGGATTGGATGCGGCATCGATTGCCGCACGGGCGGAAGCATATTGGAAGGAGAACCAAGTTGGCGAAAAAGAGACTTGACGTACTGCTTTTTGAACGCGGACTGTGTCCTTCGCGGGAGCGTGCGAAAATAGCCATTATGGAGGGGATCGTCTATATTGCCGGACAGAAGGCCGGCAAAGCGGGCGATCTGGTGGATGAGAACGCAGAGCTGGAAGTGCGCGGCAACCAAAATGCCTTTGTTTCGCGCGGCGGCAAAAAAATCGAAAAAGCACTGGATTATTTCCATATTGATCCGGCTGGGCTGGTGGCGATGGACGTGGGTGCTTCGACCGGCGGTTTTACCGACTGCCTGCTGCGCCGCGGTGCGGTCAAGGTGTATTCGATCGACGTTGGCTACGGCCAGCTTGCATGGAGCCTGCGGCAGGATCCGCGCGTTAAATGCATGGAGCGCACGAATATCCGTTATGTTACAGCAGAAATGCTGGAGGAAACGCCGAATCTTTGCGTGATCGACGTTTCATTTATTTCGCTCCGTCTGGTGCTTCCGGTCGTTTCCGGACTGTTGGCGGAGCATGGCCGTGTAGCCTGCCTGATCAAGCCGCAGTTTGAAGCTGGTAAGGGAAAAGTAGGCAAAAAAGGTGTGGTTCGTGAGCTGGAGATCCATTTGGAAGTGCTTGGGCAGTTTGTGGAGAATGCGCATGCGGCTGGGTTTGTGGTGCAGGATGTAACGTTTTCCCCCATCAAAGGGCCGGAGGGAAATATCGAGTTTTTAGGCTATCTGGCAAAGCAGGGGGAGGAAGCGATCCCGGATTTGCAGGATATCGTGCGGCAGGCGCACGCGGAATTGGACGGTTGAGTTATGAAGACCATTTTCATCTACCCCAATATGCGGAAAGAAGGGGCGCGCGCCGTTCTGCCGGAGGTGTGCAGACGTTTGACCCGTGAAGGGGTGCGGTTGCTGCTGCCGATGCAGCTGCGCGCTGTATCGCTGGGACTAGCCGGTGTGGACTATACAGAAACCGATGCTGCAGTGCAGTTTGCAGAGCTGGCAGTCGTTCTCGGAGGGGACGGCACTATGCTGCGGCTGGCTCGCGCCGCCGCCCGGCAGAATCTGCCGATGCTGGGGATCAATGTCGGTCACGTCGGCTTTATGACCGAGCTGGAGCCGGATGAGCTGGATGAAATGGAAAAGCTGTTTTCCGGTGCGTACACGCTGGACAGCCGCATGATGCTGCATGTTGCTGTGATGCGGCAGGGGCGTGTGGTGTATGAAAATGATGCGCTCAATGATATCGTGATCGCCAAAGGTACGGCATTTCGTGTAGTGCGGGTGCGTATCGAGGCGGACAGCGAGGAAGTGACGCGCTTCAACGGTGACGGAGTAATCGTTGCGACCCCGACTGGATCGACAGCATACGGCTTATCGGCCGGCGGACCGGTCATCGAGCCGAGTGCGGAAAATATGGCGGTCATCCCAATTTGTGCGCATGCGCTGACGGCAAAGTCCTTTGTGTTTGCGCCCGAACGCCGGATCGCGTTGACCGCCGCCTGCGAGGGCGGCAGTGAGGTGTTCATCTCGGCAGATGGCGGGCAGGGCTTTGCAGTTCGGCCGGATGACCGGGTGATGATCACCCGGTCGGCGCTGCACACCCGGCTGGTTCGTCTGAAGGGCGACAGCTTTTATCGGATATTGCAGCAAAAGCTATAAAAACGGAGGGGTGTGTATGAAATTCCAGCGACAGGCAAAAATCCTTGATCTGATCGATCGGTTTGAGATCGAAACACAGGAGGAGTTGACCGACCATCTGCGTGCTTTGGGTTATAATACTACGCAGGCAACGGTTTCACGTGATATCAAGGAGCTGCGCCTGATTAAGGCGCTTTCGGCGGAGACCGGAAAATATAAATACTCCGTGGCGGCAGCCGGCGCGGCGGACAGTTTTACCACCCGCCTGCGCAACATCTTCCGGGAATGTGTGACCGGGATCGACGCGGCGCAGAACATGGTTGTGATCAAGACTCTGCCCGGACTGGGGCAGGCTGCTGCGATGGCGATTGATGCGATGCGCGCCTCGGATGTGGTCGGCACACTGGGCGGTGATGACACGGTGTTTGTGGTCATGCGGAACAATGATGCAGCGGATCGATTCCGAAAGCAGGCGCATGATATCCTAAAATAAAAGCAGAGGAGGAACCGCGGCTATGCTGCAATTACTCCACATTGAGAATATTGCTGTGATCGAACAGGCGGATATTGAACTGGAAGACGGGCTGACCGTGCTATCCGGTGAAACCGGTGCGGGCAAGTCGATCGTGATCGACTCAATCGGCGCGATCTTAGGACGCAGAGTCAGCCGCGATCTGGTGCGGTCAGGGGCACAGAAAGGCTTTGTCAGCGCGGTGTTTACCGCGCTGTCTCCTGCGTTGCAGGCGTTGCTGGATGAACTGGCGCTGTCCGGAGAAGAACCGGATACCCTGCATATCCAGCGGCAGATCACGGCGGACGGTAAAAGTACCTGCCGGGTGAATATGAAGCCGGTTTCCGCATCAGTGCTACGGCAGCTTGCCCCGTATTTGATCGATATTCATGGGCAGAACGACGGACAGAAACTGCTGGATGAACAGCATCATATCGACTATCTGGATGGTTATGCAGGCTGTGAAGCGCTTTTGGCACAGTATCGCCCCCAATATCAGGCGTTGCTTGCGCTGCGGCGGGAGATTACGGAGTTGGAAACCGGCGAGCAGGAGCGGCTGCAGCGGGTTGATATGCTGACCTTTCATCAGGAAGAAATCGAAGCGGCGCAGCTGCAGCCGGGGGAGGATGAGCAGCTTGCGCAGCGCAAGGCCTACTTTGATCATGCGGGCCGCATCGCGGGTGCATTGGCACAGGCACGTTTAGCATTGGACGGGGATGATGATACTGCCGGTGCATGTATGCTTTTGGAACAGGCAGCGGGAGCGCTGACCGGTCTGCATGCGGTATCGGAAGCGTTTGACGGACTGGCTGAGCAGGCGGAGGAACTGCGTCTGCTGGCCGCCGACCTGCGTGACAGCGTGTGCAGCCGGAGCGACCATCTGGATTTTTCACCGGCGGAGCGGGAATGGGTCGAGCAGCGGCTTGATTTGATCTATCGCCTGCGGCAGAAGTACGGCGGCTCGGTGGCCGAGATCATTTCGTATCACGATAAGATCGCAGCGGAGCTGGATGCGTTGCAGGATTCGGACAACCGGCGGGACATCTTGCGCGAACAGTACCGTGTGCAGCTGGCAGAGGCAAAAAAGCTGGCGGCACAGCTGAGTGAGCAGCGGCGGGCGGCGGCAAAGCATCTGGAAACAGAAATCGTGCGCGAGCTGGCGGAGCTTGATATGGAAAAAGTTAAAATGCGTATTGCTGTGCGCACGGGTACCAAATTATCGGCACACGGATTTGATGCTGTATCGTTTGAGATTTCGGTTAATCCCGGTGAGCCGGAAAAACCGCTGTCCAAGGTGGCATCGGGCGGTGAGCTGAGCCGCATCATGCTGGCGCTGAAAAATGTCTTGACGGCCGGAGAAGATGTTGGTATGCTGATTTTTGATGAGATCGATACCGGCGTTTCCGGACATGCTGCGCAGCAGATCGCGCGCAAACTATCCGCGATTGCACGGAAAAAGCAGACGCTTTGCGTTACCCATTTGCCGCAGATCGCCTCGATGGGCGATCATCATTTGCGCATTGCAAAGTCGGTGCGGGATGGCCGCAGCTATACTGATGTCAGCCCAATGGACCGGCCGCACCGTATCGATGAAATCGCACGGCTGCTGTCCGGTGATCAGATTTCGGATGCGGCGCGGCGCAATGCCGAGGATCTGCTGTGTGCTGCAGGTCAGGAGGGTGAGCTGCATTGATTATTATTGATGAACGCCGTAAAGAGCGTGCACCGTAGCAGTTTATAAAAGAGTTTTCAAAATTACTTTATGATAGATCGGGGAAATAACAGATGACGATTTACGAAGAACTGAAAGCGCGCGGGCTGATCGCGCAGGTAACAAATGAAGAAGAGATCAGTGAGATGATCAACAACGGCAAGGCCACCTTCTATATTGGCTTTGACCCCACGGCAGACAGCCTGCATGTCGGTCATTTTATGGCGCTCTGCCTGATGAAGCGCCTGCAGATGGCCGGCAACAAGCCGATTGCGCTGGTTGGCGGCGGTACAGGCTACATCGGCGACCCGTCGGGCCGTACGGATATGCGTTCGATGATGACGCCGGAGACCATTCAGCACAACTGCGACTGCTTCAGAAAGCAGATGGAGCGCTTTATCGAGTTTGGCGAGGGCAAGGCGCAGATGGTCAACAACGCGGACTGGCTGCTGGATCTGAACTATGTTGACTTGCTGCGCGAGGTTGGCGCGTGCTTCTCGGTCAACAATATGCTGCGTGCGGAGTGCTATAAACAGCGTATGGAAAAGGGTCTGAGCTTTTTGGAGTTCAACTACATGATCATGCAGTCCTACGACTTTTACTATCTGTTCCAGCATTACGGCTGCAACATGCAGTTCGGCGGCAATGACCAGTGGAGTAACATGCTGGGCGGCACTGAGCTGATCCGCCGTAAGCTGGGCAAGGACGCACATGCCATGACCATTACGCTGCTGCTCAATTCGGAAGGCAAAAAGATGGGCAAGACGGCTTCGGGTGCGGTATGGCTCGATCCGAACAAGACTGCTCCGTATGATTTCTTCCAATACTGGCGCAATGTGGATGATGCGGACGTGCTCAAGTGCATCCGTATGCTGACATTCCTGCCGTTGGAGCAGATTGAGGAGATGGACAAGTGGGAGGGTGCTGAACTTAACCGCGCAAAGGAGATCCTCGCGTATGAGTTGACTGCACTTGTGCATGGTAAGGAAGAGGCGGACAAGGCGATGACCGCGGCAAAGGAAATTTTCCTCGGCGGCGGTGTAAGCGAAAATATGCCGACCACAACTTTGACCGAAGAGGATTTTACCGACGGTCAGATCGGCGTGCTGTCTCTGTTGGTCAAATGCGGTCTTGCGGCTTCCAACGGAGAGGCGCGTAAGCTCGTGCAGGGCGGCGGCGTATCGCTCAATGGGGAAAAGGTGGCAGACTTTAAGCAGATGCTGGATCAGTCGGCCTTTACAGAGGAGTGCATTATCAAGAAGGGGAAAAAGACCTTCCACAAGGCGGTACTCGGCTGAAGCTGAATAGGAATTATCCGCCGACAGCTTTTGATAGCGTGTAGGTATATTTTTTGACTTATTTATCAGTAGACACACAGAGACAGGTGGAGGAAATCGCCTGTCTCTGTGCTTTTGTGCCATCGGTTTTTTACAAATTCATTGATTTGCTGAGAGGGAATGGCTGGCTGTGTTGGCTGCTTTCTTTTTTATGCTGCTGATGGTCGTTATTCACAGTTTGGTATTAGGCATTCATGTAAAACGAACATTATAAATGAGATATACCTTCCAGCACCCTGGAGGGGAACCGAGAGAGCAGCTTTTTATGCATTTCTGCTGCGCAGCACCAACTGATCTGGAATAGGAAGGGGCGGAAGCGCTTTTTGCGCTTCCGCCCCTTGATTTTACAGCATATTCGGTTTCCAGAACATCGTTAATCGCCGTAAGAATATCCGTTGTCCGGGAGCCGGAACTGTCCGGCAAGATCATTCAGAAGTTGAGCCTGAGAAGACAGCTCTTCACTGGCTGCGGCAGACTGCTCACTGGTAGCGGAATTCGTCTGCACAACCGCAGCAATCTGATCCAATCCCACGGTGACTTGTGCAACCGCTGCTGCGATAGTATTCACCATTTCAGCTACCTTGACCATATCGCCAACAGCCAAACCGGCAAGCTCTGTTGTTTTTTGGAGCGAATCCGTAACGTTAGCAACAATAACATTGCCGTTCTGCACCGACCGAACAGAATTTTCAATCAGTTCCTTGGTAGCCTTGGCCGCCTGATCCGATTTGGAAGCCAAGCTGCGCACTTCATCTGCAACCACTGCAAAGCCCTTGCCGGCTGCGCCTGCTCTCGCTGCTTCCACAGCGGCATTGAGAGCCAAAATATTGGTCTGGAAAGCGATATCCTCGATGGTGGTAATGATATGACCGATCTGTTTGGAGAACTCTGTAATCTCCTCCATAGCAGTCGTCATTTGCACCATCATTTCGTTGCTCCGCACGACCTGCCCGCCAGCTTCTTCAGCACGCGACTGGGACATTCTCGAGACATCCGCAGTCTCGCTTACATTCTGAGAAATATCGTGCACGGTGGATGCCAACTCCTGCACAGAGCTGGCCTGCTCCGTTGCGCCCTGTGCCAGCGCCTGCGCACCGTCCGATACCTGAGAAGCACCGGCAGCAATCTGGTCGGAGCTCATGTGGATTTGAGAAAGCACATCGCTCAGCTTATGCTTGATACGGCGAATGGAATCCAGCAAGGGGGCAAAGTCTCCGATATACAGCTCCGGAGTCTGGGAATCGACTACAAAATTTCCTTCTCCCATCTGGCTGAGCAGATAGTCGATATCCTTCAGTATGGTACTTAAACCAGTGACAATAATTTTGGTGGAAGATACCAGTTCGCCCACCTCATCGTTGCGGTCGAAATCAGGGACAGGAGCCTCCAAATTGCCTTGAGACAGCAGTTGGAGACGATTCGAACAGGCCTTAATTGCTCCGCCGATACCAACCGCCAACTTTACAGCAACAATGGATGCGGCAATAATGGCCACGATAAGCAGGACAATGGTAGCGATAATTCCCTGAATCGCCGGACCGGTAAAATCAGAAGTCGGGGCGTTAATAGCAATGCTCCAGCCGTTGGTTTTCGGAACAGGTGCATATGCAGTGAACTTTTGATCTCCGCCATAGCTATACTGGCTGAATCCGGTGCCGCCGGCGACCATATCCGTTTCAATAGCGGCCAAATCGGTCAGGGACGGATCACTTTTTGCGTTTTCGATGGTATTTTCCTGATTGCGGACGGTTTCCAGATCGCGGTGGGCAATGGTGTTGCCCGTGGCGTCCAGCATATAGGCAGAACCGCCTTCGCTCACCCGCAGCGTGCTGACAATGTCATTGAGGAAGGTTTCGTGGGGCACAAAGTACACTACACCGGCGATCTGGCCGCCCTCCACACCATCCTGCCATACCGGAGCAGCAACGATGATTGTCATCTCGCCGGTGACAGCGGAAATCAGCGGCTCGGAAACATAGGTATTGCCTTGCATAGCAGCTTTGAAATAGGCTCGATCGCTGTAATTTCCCCCGTCAATCAGGCTGTGGCCCTGTGTATCCAAAAGGTTATACCGTTGAAAGTCGTTATCCTCTACCTTTTGCTGGAGCAGTGCCTTTTTTCCTCCAGCGAGATTTCCGGATCGGAGAGTCGGGAAATGTTTCCGGTGTCCCCGGCGATGAGCTGATATACCTGAAGCTGATAGGAAACACGATCTGCAGCTACGACAGCCAACTCTTCCATGCTGGCCTCCAGCGTCGACTGCGTACCCCGATAGTTCAGGACACAGGAGATGCCGCCGACTGTGATCAGCGAAATTGCCAATGTCAGCACCATGGATATCAATATTTTTGCTTTGATACTTCTTGTTTTTGCCTTCGTGCGCTTCATTTCTTCTTCCTCCATACTTTCTGTCTGTATTTGAATGTTAAGTGGCTACAAGTTTAAGCTTTCGGCATAAGATAACGGCTAAAGAATTCACGCATGGATATTGGCTTCGAGAAATAATAACCTTGTCCGATATCGCAGTTCAGGTTCGTCAGGGCATCGAGCTGATCGTTTTTCTCAATTCCTTCCGCGACAGTTCCCGCCTGTTTGAATGCTTTCCCCATACGTATGGTATAGTCCACAATAATGTGTGCTTTTTCATTTGTCGCAATGTGATCTACCAAGCTCTTGTCAATTTTGATATGATCGAATTCGATCGCGGTCAAAATGGACAGATTGGAGTATCTTGTCCCAAAATCATCCAGAGACACCGAAAAACCAATTCCACGGAGCCGTTTTACAAGTGCGGCCAACACCTGCAGATCCATCTTCGAAATCGTTTCGGTCATCTCAATGTCGATTATATGATAGGGAACTTCGTAATGATTGCAGATATCGACAATATTTTCTGTAAAATCATCGGTCATTAAGGTGATCCGGGAGAAATTGATTGAAATTGGCGGTACAGCAACGGAAGAAAGGTTCCAGTCCCTTACTGCCTGACAGACGGTTTTCAATACAAAGAAGTCAATGAACGGAATCAGCCCTTCGTTTTCATAGAATGGGATAAACATGGCCGGAGGGATCATTTCGCCATTCAGTCCGGTTTTACGAACAAGCGCCTCTGCACCAACGACTTGTTGGGTGCTGAGAGAAAACTGCGGCTGCATATAAACTGAAAATACCCCTTGGCGGATATCCTTCAGCAGCTTTTCCTTCAACTGCACATAGTGGAGCTCCCGGCTGGCGCGCATAGAATTGTAGTATGACTGCTTTTCCATGTCCATCAAATGATTCGCGTCAACCACCTGTTCCATGGCATCTATCGCGCCTGTGGTCCACTTTGTGCCGATGGAAACGCTGAGATCCCCTTCTTTCTTGAACGCTTTCCTGAGACGCTCGGTCAGGAACTGAAAATCCTCCTGACCGATCTCCGGACAGAGCACCACAAACTCATCGCCGCCGATCCGGTAGACATCATAGGGGCATCCTTTGACCAAAAGATCAGCGGTACGGGTGAGCAGCGCATCTCCAAATGCGTGTCCATATGTATCGTTCGCTCGTTTTAGGCCGTCAATATCCAGATATATAATACCTAAAGTAGCCGGTGGCTTTTTTTGAAATTCCCGAATCTGCTCTGTATAGCGGTTGCGATTGAACAGTCCGGTCAAAGTGTCGTTATAACTCAGCTTGTCCAGCTTATCCAGCATGGCACGCTTGCTGATCCCATCCACCACAAAATTGGAAACCGAGCGCAGAAGCCGCGGAGCATCCAGATTGCTCTTTGGGTTATCCACGCGAATCACACCGATTGGTGCTCCGTCTTTGCTTAAAAGCGGAACTGCAATCAGACTGTCAACCCCATTCGACGAAAGCGCCGCATACTCCGCAGAATCAGGTGCAAGCTCGTTTTTTACCGATACGATGCGGATAAAACCATTTTTGTCAAACGCATGAAACCAGTGGTCGATTGCAGAACGGGCGTGGGCAGACGGCTCCTGCCTGATTGGGCAGTTCTCTGAAATCCACTGATAGGTTTGCTGCATCATTTGCGTATTGGCATCCATTTCAAAGATGTGAACCTGATCTGCCTGATAGAATGCTCCGATGTGGGATAGGAAACTGTTCATCGCCAAAGCAGTATCGTCACTGTTCTTCAGCGTGTCAATGCAGCGCACTAAAGATTCATCGATGGCCTGAAGCCGCATTAAATTCGGGCTGCCGCGCTTGCGTTCTGTGATGTCGGTGGCGATCTCCATGCGGACGAGCTTACCCAGATACCGCACCAATCGATCCCGCAGGATGAAGTGGCGGCCAAGTTTCGTATTGTTATGCTCCCATATGTAGAAGTCATGCTCGGTTAAAAACTGATTCGTGCAAAAGGGACAGGGGGCATCTAAACCCTGCAAAGCCTGGTAGCATTTTTCTCCTACATAGTCGTCCGGTGTTCGATCGGTTAACTGCAAAGCGGCAGGACTCAGATAGATCAGATCATAGGTTTCGATATCTGCAAGATAGATACTGTCATCATTTGCGTTGCTGATGATATCTAAAATGCCTTCTTTATTCACATTTTCACCACCAATCAAATGGTTGCTGACAATACAGTTTCCATTCTATTGTAATATTCGCTATATTATAAATTTAGTATACTATATAATCTATCAAAAAGCGACAAAATCTTTAAATAATTCTAATCTTCTTGGTATTGATTATAGATACCTACTACTATGCTATGAATAATTCGGCAAATCAATACAGTATGCCCGCGGGAGAATGCGGAGGCAAACGGCGAATTTCAAGATATCAATAAAATAACCGTCAGTCATCGGAATAATGACTGGCGGCTGTCTGTATTGGTCTTATAATTATGCTCATGGGGCGCAATTTGCACCTATGGCAGCGGTGTCTGTACCGGCAGATATATTGGTATTTCTTTTATACTGAAAAAGCAGTTATCCGCGGCGGAGGAGCTTTTTGATGCCGATCAGCAGCTCGCGGCTGTTGATTACCGTGACCATACCGAACAGGAGAAGCTGCCACAGCAGCCACAGCGGGGGCTCGAGCAGCATGAGCGTCGCTTGCAGGGCGGTTAGAAGCGTAGTGGTGACCATACGGCGTTGTTTCCACTGTATCGGCAGAAAACGGCGCGTATCCACCGCGCGATACAGGAAGAGGAACAGATAGCTGATCAGGGCAGCAGCCGCGGCGCCCATGCCGCCGAACCGCGGGATCAGCAGCAGGTTTGCACCAATGTTGATCACAGCGGTAAAAACAGTACTCAGGAAGGACTGAAAGGTTTTTTTCTCCAACGTGTAGATGCTGTTTTGGAAGCTAGACAGACAGGAGAAAGAGGCTGACAGCGCTAGGATCGGCACAAAGGTCCAGGCTGAGTAGTAGTTCGGTGCAGCCAGAATTTTGATTGCCAGCTTGGAACATAGAATTGCACCGGAGGCGATCAGCAGAACAATGCTGGCAAATACATTGCCGACATTGGAAAAAAAGGTGATTTGCTGTTCCCGTGTATTGTCGTTGATGCTGGAAAGCTGCCAGGCATCAATAAAGATCGAAGCGACCAGCGTAATCATGGTCGGGATGCGGTAGGCGGCGGTATACAGGCCGGAAACCGCTGTATTCGCCATGTTGGCCAGCATGAACTGGCTGATATAGCCAATCAAAAATACCAGAATCTGTGCAGGTACAAGCGGCAGCGCATAGGTGATCATGGAGCGGAAGCCATGTCGGGTGACAGATTTGGGCTGGATGTATCGCCACAGGCGGGCAATAAAGAACAGGCAGACGGTGGAAAGCGCATCCGAGCAGATCACCGAGAAGACATAGCCGAAAATGCTCCACTCAAATACCGACAGGTACAGGATATTGAAACCGATCGTGGTGGCGGTGCGGAAAATACCGTCGATCGCATACAGCTTGACCATGCCCTGCGAGCGGATAAACTGGCTGCAGCAGTTTTGCAGGCAGGCAGTCAGCACATACAGGTAGATCAGGCCGGTGTACGGCTCCATGGTGATGGAGGAGCCGGTCGAGGTCGTCAGATGGATAAAGGAAAAAATCGGATTGAAAGGAATGGAGATCAAAAACCCGCACAGGATCGTAATGATACCCGTGGTGAAAACGCGCGGTTTATTGGTTGAGCGTTCCAGTCCGTAGCGGATCACAGCTTGTCCGATCGAAACAGATACGATTGGATAGAGAATGTTGGTGGTTTTGATGATCAAATCTGCGATGCCGAATTCATCCGGGCTGAGGATGCCGGTGTAAAACCGCATCATGAAAAAAACGAGCAGTTTGGAACTGAACGTGCCGATCGTGAAAATCAGGGTATTGCCGAGCAGGCGTTTGTATTGATTCATTCAGGAACCCTTTCTCAGGCGAAGTGTGTGGATACGGTCAGCCGTGCGGTCGGTCAGCCATGCACCGATCAGGCCGCACAAGATACCGATCAGCAGACCGGCAAGCACATCTGTGGGATAATGCACACTGGCATACAGACGGGAGAAAGCGATTAACGCGGCGGGAACATAGGCCAGCAGACCGGATTTGCGGTGGAAAACGCACAGGGCGGTGGCAGCCGCAAAGGAAGACAGTGTGTGGCCGGAGGGAAAGGACCATTGATCCCCCGGATCGAGCAGCGCAGTCAGTTCAGGATGGGTGACAAACGGGCGTGGCCGCATGATCCATTCCTTGAGCCATACGTTGCCGATCAGCAAGCCGATCACCAGTGCAGCAAGGATCGCGGCGCCGGCCCGCCGTGTTTTGCGGAAGCAGAGCAGAGCAGCGGCAAGCACAAGCCAGCAGGCACCGAAATTGCCCAGCAGGGAAAAAAATGTCCAAACAGTATCCGACAGGCCGCCGCGCCAGTGGTCGGCGATCTGTACCAGAATCTCAAAATCAAAGGAACGGATGATATCCAGTAATACTTCCAAAGTGGATGCTCCTTTACAAATGAATTAAAGGCTGGTATGCGGCAAATCCGAATCGTATTTGCGGAAGCGGATCGGCGCATCCTGCTGTGTTATCTTAACAAATTATAAACACTACTATAGCAGATATATGTTTTTTTCGCAAGATACACACAGCGGTATTCATTTTGTCTTTTCACGATATCATTGATCGTTGACTAAAACATAAAAATAACATAAAATATGCAAAACAATGGAATGAATTTATGGTGCAGAATATTTCAGAAAGGTCGTTGATAGTATGGATGTATTTCTGCTATGGCATATACATGACACAACAGATGATTGTGGTATACATGAAGAAGAAAAATTGATTGGAGTTTTTTCTTCTGAGGCAAAAGCAAACGAGGCAATAAAACAGCTAAAGGGACGAGTAGGCTTTCGAGATTATCCGCTAAATTGCTTTGAGATACATAAATTTCAAATGGATCGTCTGAGTTGGGCGGATGGTTTTTTCGAATTTCATTGGGAAGGCTGAGAATGTTAGGGGTGTTTGCGCAAAGGAATTTTTCTTCCTTTTCGGCGAAGAAGGATGGCAAAACAGGCACTTTTATAAAATGATGTGATACAGCAAAAAAATACTTGACAACTAACCGCACAGGGCATATTATTATACCATACTGAAAAAAGTGATGAACGGGTAAAGTAGTTGCGCTCCTGTCCGCAGAGAACTGCCGGTTGGTGTAAGGCAGCGTCAGAAAGCAATGAAACTCGCCCGGGAGCTGTCCGCTGAAAGCCCGGTCGGCCGGTAGGATGGAACGGATGCCCACCGTTACAGGGGAGGCGCATTGTTAGATGCGCGCTGAGTGGCCGCAATCCTGTGGCAACAAGAGTGGTACCGCGGAGTTTACGCTTCGTCTCTTAATTTCTGATTAAGGGACGAAGCTTTTTTTGTCCCTGTACATCCTGAAATCATGAAAGTGAGGACAAGAAAATGAGCAGAACAATCAAGATTTTTGACACGACCCTGCGTGATGGAGAGCAGTCTCCCGGCTGCAGCATGAACCTGAATGAGAAAATTGAGGTTGCCAAGCAGTTGGAAGCGCTGCA
Source organism: Agathobaculum desmolans ATCC 43058 (assembly GCF_000701665.1). Classification (GTDB taxonomy): domain Bacteria; phylum Bacillota; class Clostridia; order Oscillospirales; family Butyricicoccaceae; genus Agathobaculum; species Agathobaculum desmolans. The sequence goes on from NZ_JNJN01000007.1 coordinate 40,769, forward strand.
TGTGGATATCATCGAAGCGGGTTTTGCCATCGCCTCGCCCGGAGACGCTGCGGCGATTGCCGCGATCGCGGATACGGTGAAAGGCTCTACCATCTGCTCGCTGGCGCGCAGCAATGAAAAAGATATCGATGCGGCATGGAACGCCATCCGGCATGCAGAGTCTGCCCGCATCCATACATTTATTGCAACCTCGCCCGTCCATATGCAGTATAAACTGAAAATGACGCCCGATCAGGTGATTGAATCGGTGGCGCACCACGTTGCATACGCTAAAAAGTATTGCAGCGATGTTGAGTTCTCGGCGGAGGATTCTACTCGTTCGGATCTGGATTTCCTGTGCCGTGTGTTTGAAACCGCAATCAAGGCCGGCGCGACAACGCTGAATATTCCGGACACGGTCGGTTATATGGTGCCGGATGAATACGCTGCGCGTGTGCGCTACATTCGTGAGCATACGCCGGGGATCGAGGATGTTGTTCTGTCCTGCCATGTGCATAACGATCTTGGCATGGCGGTCGCCATTTCGCTGGCCGGTGTGCAGGCGGGGATTGACCAGATCGAATGCACGGTCAACGGCATCGGCGAGCGCGCAGGCAATGCTTCTATGGAAGAATGCGTTATGGCGATCAATACCCGAAAGGATGTGTTCGGGATCGACTGCAATATTGATACCAAGCAGATCTACCGTGCCAGCCGCATGATCCAAACCATTACCGGCGTTTCGGTCGCGCCGACCAAGCCGATTGTCGGCGCCAATGCCTTTGCGCATGAATCCGGTATCCATCAGCACGGTGTACTGGCCAATAAGCAGACATATGAGATCATGACACCGGAGTCGGTCGGTATTCCCAAGAACGCAATCGTGCTGGGCAAGCATTCCGGCCGTCATGCGTTTGAGGATCGTCTGCGTGAGCTGGGCTATTCGCTGGATAAGGAAAAGCTGGATAAGACCTTTGAAAAGTTTAAGGTGCTGGCTGATAAGAAAAAGGTCATCAAGGACCGCGACCTTGAAGCGCTGGTTGGTGCGGTGCCGGTTTCCGGTATGGAACGGTACACGCTGGACCGCTTTGTGATCAACGCGGGTAATTCGATCACATCCACGGCAGTCATCCGTGTGAAAAAGGGCGATGAAGTGTTTGAACGCGTGGCCGCATCCGACGGTCCGATCAACGCAGCGTTCCGTGCGATCAATAAAATTGTTGATAAGGAAATCGAGCTGGAGGATTACTCGCTGAACTCGGTAACGGACGGCGAAGACGCACAGGCAGAGGCGATCGTTAAGCTGAAGATCGACGGCGGGAACGATGTGGTGACCGGCCGCGGCGTTTCGGTCGACGTGATCGAGGCCTCCATCAAGGCCTATATCAACGGCATCAATAAGTATTTTATCGACTAAGGGCAGGGGGCAACTGATATGGGCATGACAATGACGCAGAAGATCCTCGCAAAGCATGCGGGGCTGGAAACGGTAACCGCGGGTCAGCTGATCGAAGCGAATGTTGATTTGACATTGGCCAACGACATCACCGGCCCGGTAGCGATCCGCGAAATGGAAAAAGCCGGTTTTGACACGGTGTTCGACAACACCAAGATCGCGCTGGTCATGGATCACTTTGCACCGAATAAAGATATCAAATCGGCAGAGCAGTGTCTTACGTGCCGTGAGTTTTCCAAAAAGCATGGAATCGTTAATTTTTACGATGTAGGCGCAATGGGCATCGAGCATGCGCTGCTGCCGGAAAAAGGTCTGACCGCACCGGGCGAGCTGATCATCGGCGCGGACAGCCACACCTGCACCTACGGAGCGCTCGGCGCTTTTTCGACCGGTGTCGGTTCGACCGACCTTGCCGCCGGTATGGCGACCGGTAAGGCATGGTTTAAGGTGCCGGGGGCGATCAAATTTGTGCTCAAGGGACAGCTTCGTCCGTGGGTGTCCGGCAAGGATGTCATTCTGGATATCATCGGCCGGATCGGCGTGGACGGCGCGCTGTATCAGTCGATGGAGTTTACCGGGGAAGGCGTGGCTTCGCTGTCGATGGATGACCGCTTCACGATCTGCAATATGGCGATCGAAGCGGGCGCCAAAAACGGTATCTTCCCGGTGGATGAAAAAACCATGGCATACATCAAAGACCGTGTAGATCGGGATATCACGGTGTTTGCGGCAGATGAGGATGCGGTATACGAGCGGGAGATCGAAATTGACCTTTCCGCGCTGCGCCCCACGGTAGCCTGCCCGCATTTGCCGGAGAATACCAAGACCATTGACGAACTGGGACATATCGAGGTGCAGCAGTCGGTCATCGGCTCGTGTACAAACGGCCGTATTGAGGATATGCGGGCGGCCGCGTCTATTCTCAAAGGACGTAAGGTGCATCCGGATGTGCGCACCATTATCATTCCCGCCACGCAGGAGGTTTACCTCCAGTGTATTGAAGAGGGGCTGACCAAAATCTTCATCCAGGCGGGCGCGATCGTTTCCACCCCGACCTGCGGCCCGTGTCTGGGCGGTCATATGGGTATTCTGGCGCATGGGGAGAAGTCGGTTTCGACGACCAACCGCAATTTTGTCGGCCGGATGGGACATATTACCTCGGAAATTTATCTGGCAAGCCCGGCTGTGGCGGCGGCCAGCGCGGTGGCAGGCTATATCTGCGCACCGGATGAGCTGAAATAAGGGAGGAGACCGCAAACATGAATGCAAAAGGCAGAGTTTTCAAATATGGAGATAACGTCGATACCGACGTGATCATTCCTGCACGCTATCTGAATATTGCAGATCCCAAGGAGCTTGCTGCGCACGCGATGGAAGATATCGATGCGAATTTCGTCAAAAAGATGCAGCCGGGTGATATTGTGGTCGCCACACGTAATTTCGGCTGCGGCTCGTCGCGCGAGCATGCGCCGCTGGTGCTCAAGGAAAACGGCGTTTCCTGTGTGATCGCCTCCTCGTTTGCGCGTATTTTCTACCGCAATGCGATCAACATCGGCCTGCCGATTCTCGAGTGCGAGGCGGCGGCGAGCGCCATTGCGGATGGAGATACCGTTTCGGTCGATTTTGACACCGGTGTGATCACGAATGAAAGCAAGGGCGAAAGCTATCAGGCGGCCGCGTTCCCACCGTTCATCCAGAGCATCATCAAGGCGGGCGGCCTGCTGAAGTCGCTCAAGGAAAGAGGGGAGTGAGCCGGGTGGAATACAATATCGCAGTCGTCAAGGGGGACGGCATTGGGCCCGAGATCGTGACCGAAGCGATGCAGGTGCTCGATACGATCGGTGAAAAGTTCGGCCATACCTTCCACTATCAGGAAGTGCTCGCGGGCGGCTGCTCGATTGATGCAAACGGGATTCCCCTGACCGAGGAGACCATTGAGATTTGTAAAAACGCGGATTCCGTGCTGCTCGGCGCGGTCGGCGGCCCCAAATGGGACGAAGTCCCTTCGGAAAAACGTCCGGAAAAGGCGTTGCTCGGTCTGCGCGCGGCGCTTGGATTGTTTGTCAACCTGCGCCCTGCGCAGATGCACAAGGCGCTGTCTGCTGCCTGCCCGATCAAACCCGAGATCATTGGCGAGGGGTTTGACATTCTGGTTTGCCGTGAGCTGACCGGTGATGTGTACTTCGGCAAGCACTACCGCCGTGAAAGCGAAAAGGGCTGGGGAGAGACCGGCGCAGACGATATGAACTATTCGGTGTACGAGGTCGAACGCATCGGCCGCCGTGCGTTTGAGATGGCGATGAAGCGCAGGAAGAAGGTCTGCTCGGTCGACAAGGCAAACGTGCTCGAGACCAGCCGTGTCTGGCGTGAGACCATGCACCGCATCAAGGATGAGTATCCGGAAGTGGAGTACACGGATATGTACGTCGATAACTGCGCGATGCAGCTGGTGCGTAACCCGGGCCAGTTTGACGTGATCGTAACCGGCAATCTGTTCGGCGATATCCTGTCGGACGAGGCTTCTATGATCACCGGCTCGATCGGCATGCTGCCGTCGGCTTCGATGAATGAGACCGGCAAGGGGATGTACGAGCCGATCCACGGCTCTGCGCCCGACATCGCGGGCAAGGGGATCGCAAATCCGATTGCGACGATCCTGTCCTGCGCCATGATGCTGCGCTATTCGTTTGGCCTTGGGGCGGAAGCGGATGCGATCGAACATGCGGTCGAGGCGGTGCTGGATGCCGGTCACCGCACAGCGGATATTGCTGCAAAGGGAGAAAAGGTGCTGTCCACCGCGGGGATGGGCGCACTGATCCGTGCGCAGCTGTAAAATGGAGTATAAAGGGGGACGGCTGCCCGAGGCAGTGTGTCCCTCTTTTTTATATGGTGCACGCGATGCAGCAACAATTCGCGGTACAGGCTTGCGGTTTTGCGGCTGCTGCGGTATAATACAATAGATTATAAGTATTTATCGTTCCATGGGATGTGAAGATTTGGAAGAGAAAAGACTGAATACCGCCTCGATTCTCGGCGTGCATTTTCATGCGGTCACGATGGAGCAGGCGGTTGATTTGGCGATGAGCCGGCTGCGGGCACGGCAGCAGGGGTATGTGGTTACACCCAACCCTGAGATCGTAGATCTGTGCCGCAGGGACAGTGCTTTTATGGGAATTGTCAACCATGCCACATTGGTACTGCCGGATGGGATCGGTATTATTTATGCTGCGAAAATTCTCGGTGAAACCCTGTGCGGCAAGGTTGCAGGCATTGAATTTGCGGAAAATCTGGCAGCGGCAATGGCACGGGAAGGCATGCGGCTGTATCTGCTCGGCGCCAAGCCGGGTGTTGCGGAACAGGCCGGTGCGAATCTGTGTGCCAAATATCCGGGTTTGGTGCTGGCTGGTACGCACGATGGGTATTTTACCGATGCGCAGGAAGCGGTAGAGGCGATCAACGCCTGCGGTGGGGCAGATGTAGTGTTCGTTTGTCTGGGTGCGCCCAAGCAGGAAAAGTTCATCGCGGATAATATGGAGGACATTCATGCCACCCTGTTCTGCGGGCTGGGCGGTTCGCTGGATGTGTTTGCAGGTGTAGCCAAGCGCGCGCCGGATATTTTTATTAAACTGGGACTGGAGTGGTTTTATCGGCTGCTCAAGCAGCCCAGCCGGATCGGCCGCATGATGAAGCTGCCGCTGTTTTTGCTGACGGTGATCCGAGAGCGTCTGTTCGGCGGAAGGGGGAAGTAATACAGTGAAGGTGAAATTGATTGCACACACACCCGATCCGGAGAAGCTGGTGGCAGCAGCGGCGAAAAACTGCTACTCTTCCAGCAATGTAGACAGTGTGATGGACGGACTGACAGCGGAAAAAACCGAAAGCTTTGTGCATATGCTGGCGGAAATCGGCCACGAAAGCCCGATTGAGCATGTGTCTTTTACCTTTGCTGTTGAAGGTGTATCCCGCTCGCTGCTGGCGCAGATCACACGGCACAGGATGGCGTCGTTTTCCGTTCAGTCCCAGCGCTATGTGCGGGAGCATGGCTTTGAATATGTTGTGCCTCCCGAAATTGATAAAATTCCGGCTGCACGGGAACAATTTATCCGAGCGATGGAAGAGGATCAGCGCACCTATGAAGCGCTGACGGCAGCACTGATGGATGGTTATGTTGAAGAACTGCTTGCGCAGGGCATACCGGAAAAGCAGGCGCGCAGTCAGGCGGAAAAGCACGCGATCGAAGATGCGCGCTATGTGCTGCCCAATGCCTGCACGACCCGTATTGTGATGACGGCCAACGCGCGCAGTCTGCGTAATTTCTTCCGACTGAGGTGCTGCAACCGCGCCCAGTGGGAGATTCGCGCATTGGCAGAAGAGATGTATCGGCTGGTATATGCGGTGGCGCCGGCATTGTTCGGCCGCTGCGGCCCTGCCTGTGTGGACGGAGCCTGCACAGAGGGAAAAATGACCTGCGGCAGGGCAGCGGAAGTTCGTGCCCACTATCAGGCGCTGCGGGCAGAGATTCAGTCTTAAGGGAAAGGATATTATGTTATTACCATTTCGTGAAATCACTTTAGAAGATAAGCAGGCGGTAGAGGAATGCGGTTCGCATTATAATTACCATCTGTGTGAACGTTGTTTCGTGGACTTGTTCATGTGGGCAGGACATTATCAGACCCAAATTTGTTTTGCAGACGGCTTTTTATTGGTTAAGATGCGGCCGTTGGACGGCGAACACGATTGTTACCTTGCTCCGATTGGTGCGGGGGATCTCGGCGCGGCGTTGGATGCGCTGGAGGCGGATGCTGCGGAACGCGGTATCCCGCTGACGATCGTTTCGGTCGCGGAGCCGATGATCGAGCGTATCGAGGCGGTGCGGCCGGGAAAATTTGTTTTCTCGCATGACAGCGAGGATGGTGACGACTATATTTATCTGGCGGAAAAGCTGCGCACCCTTTCGGGAAAAAAACTGCAGAGTAAGCGCAATCTGGTCAATCGTTTTCAAGCAGCCTATGAAGGGCGCTGGAGCTATGAGGATATGACGCCGGATAATGTAAAGGATGCATTCGGATATCATATCAAATGGTGCAACCGGAACGGCTGTGCACACAGCCGCGATTTTCAGGGAGAAACCTGCGCGATCGTGGTCGCACTGCGCAATTTTGATGCATTGGGCCTACGCGGCGGTCTGCTTCGGCTGGACGGCGAGGTGATCGCTTTTACGTTTGGGTGTCAGGCTACGCCGGATATGTATGTGATGCAGATCGAAAAGGCGGACAGCGAGATCGCCGGGGCATATCAGATGATCAACCAGCAGTTTGTGCTGCATAATTGCGATGATGTGGAGTATGTCAACCGGGAAGAGGACCTTGGTCTGGAAGGCCTGCGTAAGGCGAAAAAATCCTATTATCCGGTGATGCGCGGTGTGAAGTATATGGCTATACCGAAGGAGCGGCAGGCATGATCCGGTTCGCTGAGCCGCGGGATACGGCGATGGTACGTGCATTGTGGGAGATTTGTTTCCCGGATGACAGCGGCTTTAACGATTATTTCTTTCAGCATCATTATCAGCCGCAGCACACGCTTTTGCTGACAGGGGATGCTGAACTGTGCGCAATGCTGCAGATGCTGCCGTATCGCTTGTCTGCGGCGGAGGGCAAAGGTGAGATCACGTATATCTACGGAGCATGTACAGCTCCGGCGCATCGCCGCAAAGGCTGCATGGCCCGTTTGTTGGAGCAATCTTTCGTACTGGATCAGGCAGCGGGGCGGGCGGCTTCGGCTCTGATCCCGGCGGAGGAGTGGCTGTTCGGGTTTTATGCGCCTTTTGGATACCGTCCCTTTTTTCATATCGATACCCGCATCATTCACCGAACGCAAGGTGGTACGCTGCCGCAGCGATTGACCACGGCGGATATTCCGGAGATGGACAGGCTTTATCGGACGCATACAGGGGGCTGCCGTATCGTGCGGAAGTTTGCAGATTGGCAGACGCAGCTCGCGTTGTTCGACACACTCGGCAAAGGGGTATACGGTTGGTTTGACGGTGCGCATCTTACCGCTTATGCTTTTTGTTGGGAAGATACGGCGCAGGAAGCATTGGGATTGACTGCCCAGCAGGAGCAGGGGCTGCTGCTGGCGCTGGAACGGGAGACCTTATCCATGACCTCCTGTGGGCAGAACCGTGCGCTTGGCTGCATCAAGTGGTATGGTCAGCCGCCGGCTGCGAACGGTTATATGAATTTGATGTTCAACTGAAAGGTGTGATAAGCATGGTATATGTATTGCTGGCTGAAGGGTTTGAGGAAACCGAGGCGATTGCGCCGGCCGATCTGCTGCGTCGTGCAGGGGTAGAGGTGCGTCTGGTAGGCGTAACGGGAGCGGTAGTAAGCGGTTCGCATGGCATTGCAGTGCAGACCGACCTGCCAATCGGTCAGGCGGACTGGGATGCGGCTGAGATGGTCGTTCTGCCGGGCGGTATGCCGGGCACGAAAAATCTGTATGCGGATGTGCGCGTAACAGATGCAGTACGCAAATGCTATGAGGATGGTAAATATGTTGCTGCGATTTGCGCGGCGCCGTCGATCATTCTAGGGGGGATGGGATTGCTTCGCGGCCGTAAGGCCACCTGCTACCCCGGCATGGAGGGCGGTATGGACGGTGCGATCCCGCTGCAGCGCAACTGTGTGGTGGATGGGCATATCATTACCGCGTGTGGTGTCGGCGGTGCGCTGGATTTTGGCTGCGCGTTAGTTTCCGCCCTGTGCGGCGAGGAAAAGGCGCGCCGCATTGCTGCGGATGTTGTGCACCATGTTGCCAGATAAACAGACACTGCGTCGCCGCTTTCTGGCGGAACGCGCTGCACAGGCAGCGCAGATCCGGCAGGAGATTAGCCGGCAAATCGCGGAGCGGCTGCTGCAAAGCACGTTCTATCGGCGAGCCGGCTGTGTTTTTTGCTATGTTTCCACCAGAGAGGAAATTGATACTGTGCCATTGCTTGCCCGTATGCTGACAGATGGTAAAGTGCTGTGCGTGCCCAAATGCGGGGCGCACGGAAGTATGACAGCCAGAAGAATCCATACACTGGAAGAACTGCAGCCCGGCGCGTTCGGCATTCCGGAACCGCCGGATACGGCGGAGCAGGTTCCGGCTGGGCGGATCGACCTGATCGTTGCGCCCGCGCTGGCCTGCGACAGGGTGGGCTGCCGGTTGGGATATGGCGGCGGTTATTACGATCGGTTTATGGAGCACTACAGGGCGGTCAGTGTGGCATTGTGCGATGATTCCCGGCTGGTGGATCAATTACCAACAACACCGTTCGATCAGAAGTGCCGGTATATTATCACCGAAAGGCAGGTGCTGCACCCGGATGAAGAATAATCGAATACAGCTATTTCCTGGTTTGTCGCTGTTTTTGTGTTTTTGCCTGCTGATGGGCAGCGGCAGGCTGGCTGTGCGGCTTGGCGGCGGTACGCCGCTGCTTGCAGCAGCCGAAACCATTTCATTCCTGCTGCCGCTGGGCTTGGTGCTGTTTTCTATGCGGGATCAAAAGCGTTTTCGGAATCGGCTTCGGCTACGCAGCTTGTCGAAGGATGCGATCCTGCTTGCAGTGGAGCTGGGTGTGACAGCTGCGGTATTATCCCTGTTTCTCAATTTTTTAATTTTTCGGTTGGCGGGATTTGCCGGTGCGGATCTGTCCGCGATTGCGCTCGATGTGCCGCAGTCTGGTATGGGGATGGCTGCGCGTCTGCTCGTGATTGTGCTGCTGTCCGCCGTGGTGGAGGAGCTGTATCTGCGAGGGGCGCTGTTTGCTGTGCAGGAAGAGAGTGCCGGTACATCGGCCTGCCTGTTGTTCAGCGGCCTGATATTTGCCATGCTGCACGGGAGCTTGATGAATTTTGCAGGACCGCTGCTTGCCGGCATCGCTTTTGCTTACCTGACTTATGTGTTTAACAGTGTATGGCCAGCAATACTGGCACATGTGGTCAACAACCTGTATTATCTGTTTGTCGTATGGATCACGGATACTTATGCCGCATTTGGCATTTGGAACTACTTTGCAGGGATCAATCTGCTGGTACTTTTGCTGTTTGCTTATCTTTCCCTGCGTTCGCTGGAAAAAATGCTGGCACGGGAGAAAATTCCGCATTTTGAAAAAAGTGCCGGATGGTATGATCTGTGGCTGCTGGTATGCAATCCAGGAACAGCAGCGTTCCTGCTGGCATTTGCGGCAAATTTGGTATTAAAATGGGTCGGCCCGCGCTGACCGCAATCGATAGAGGTGAATTATGGATAACGAGATCAACAATGTTAATCAGGAAACGCAGCGCGTGCCCCAGCCCGAGTCCAAGCGCCGCCGGAGCAGACGGCGCAAAAACAGCGGCTGCGCAGGAACAGTCGTTTATGTGATCGCGGTGTTGGGCATTTCCATTGTATTGTCTTTGGCAGCTATTTTTATGGCAAACGATGTATTTGCTTTCATCAAACCCGACGCAGTGAAAGAGATCAACGTGGCAGAAAATACCGATGTAGTATCCCTTTCTAAGCAGCTGGATGATGAGGGCGTGATCAGCTACGGTTCGCTGTTCAAGCTGTATATCAGCCTGAAGGGAGATAACGAAGGTGTACTTGCAGGCAGTTATCTTCTGAACCCCAATATGGACTATGGGCAAATCGTGAATGCGCTTGCGAATACCTCGAGCACGGAAACTGTAAAGATAACGATTCCCGAAGGATATTCGGTCGCGCAGATCCATCAGCTTCTGTTGGACGAGCATGTGTGCACGCAGGAGGCGCTGGACGAAGTGCTGAACACCTATGCGTTCAAGCATGAATTCCTGAAGGAGGAGCTGCCCGCCGAGGAAGGGTGGCTGGAAGGCTATCTTTTCCCGGACACCTACGAGATCTACAAGGGTAATGCAGCGGTCAAGGATACCATCAATAAAATGCTGAACAATTTCGACAATAAGTATGATGAGCAGATCCAAGCTGGTGCGGAGGCGCTGGGACGTTCGATGCACGAGGTTGTAACAGTGGCTTCGCTGGTCGAGCGCGAGGCGCAGCGTGATGATGAGCGCGCGATTATTGCAGGTGTCATCTACAATCGTTTGAACAATTCATCTGAATTCCCCTTCCTGCAGGTGGATGCTTCGGTTTTGTATGGTCTGGGACGTTCCAGCGGTGCGCTGAGCGAGGAGGATCTGAAGAGCGACACGCCATATAACCTGTATACCAAGCAGGGGCTGCCGCCCGGTCCGATCTGCAATCCGGGACATGCTTCCCTAAAGGCTGCGGCTCATCCGGCAGAGCATAATTATTTCTACTATGTTGCTATGCCGGACGGCTCTCACCTGTTTGCCAACAGCTATGAGGAGCATCAGGCGAATATTGCAAAATCCGATCAGGCGCAGGCAGCGGCTGCTGCCGCTGCAAATGCGGAGGGCGGCGGTGAGTAAAAAACCTGAGTTGCTTTCGCCGGCGGGAGATTTGGAAAAGCTGCGCTTTGCGATTGCTTACGGTGCAGATGCGGTTTATTTGGCGGGACAGCAGTTTGGCATGCGGGCAGCGGCTGCCAACTTTACAGAAGAAGCGCTGCGCGAAGGGATCGCTTATGCCCATGCATGTGGTGTAAAGTGCTATATTACAGTTAACATCATGCCTTCCAACCGAGATTTGGATGCACTGCCGCCTTATCTGGAGGTATTGCAGGATGCAGGCGCAGATGCCTTGATCGTAGCGGATGTAGGTGTGCTGCGTCTGGCGCAAAGGTATGCGCCCCGCGTGCCGCTGCACATTTCCACACAGACCAGCATCCTCAATTACGAAGCGGCAAATTTCTGGGCGGATCTGGGCGCGGAGCGCGCGGTGCTGGCGCGTGAATTGTCGCTGGAGGAGATCGCAGAGATTCGCGCGCATACGCCGAAAACGCTGGAACTGGAGGCGTTTGTACACGGTGCAATGTGTATTTCCTATTCCGGGCGGTGTTTGATCTCGCAATATATGACCGGACGGGATGCAAACCGTGGCGCTTGTGCACAGCCATGCCGCTGGAGCTATGCACTGATGGAAGAGAAACGGCCGGGGGAATTTTTCCCGGTTGAGGAGGATGCGCGTGGCACATATCTGTACAATTCTAAAGATATGTGCATGATCGGGCATGTGCCGGAGCTGATCGCCGCAGGGATCGATTCGTTCAAAATCGAAGGCCGTAATAAAACCGCGTATTATGCAGCCTGTGTGACCGGTGCGTACCGCGCTGCGATCGACAGTTATCAGGCAGCGCCGGAGGAGTTTGCCCTGCCGTCCTTCTGTATGGAGGAGGTCAATAAGGTCAGCCACCGGGAATATTATACCGGATTCTATTTTGGCAGCGCAGAAAACGGTCAGCATTATGGGGACAGCCAGTATATCCGCGAATATGAAGTAGTGGGTATGCCGGTGTGCTGTGAAGCGGACGGCAGCGCGGTATTTGCCCTGAAAAACCGATTTTTTAAGGGCGAGGAGTTGGAACTGCTCCAGCCTGGCCAGCCGCCTTATGTGTTCCGTGCAGAGCAGGCGGTAAACGATGAGGGAGAGGCACTGGAGCTGTTCAATGTACCGCAGATGCGGGTGCATTTTACCTTCCCTTTTGCAGTGGATCGCTTTGCGATTTTGCGTAAGCGCAAGGAGCGCTCGAATTGAAAAAGCTGCTGATGCTTTGTGCTGCCGGATGAGGATGCCGGCCGCTTGCATCTGAAAATGGCTGTATATAGATGAAAAAACAGAAACCGGAGATACATCTCCGGTTTCTGTTTTTTTGTCTGTAGCCGCTGTACCGGTTGTGCGCATTATGATACGGTGCCTTTGACGAACGGATTAGCAGTCAAGATGTCCCTGCCGGATTGATCATGCACGGGGTATCCAGTCCAGACTGCGTCCTACCGCTTTTTCCCAACCAGCAAGCAGGGACTGGCGGGAGGCGGTATCCATGTTAGGGGCATACAGGGTGTCGCAGCGCCAGAGCTGCTGCAGTTCAGCGCGATCCCGCCATACCCCGGTCGCAAGCCCGGCCAGATAACAGGCACCGAGCGCGGTGGTTTCCCGAATGACCGGACGGCGAATCGTGCAGTTGGAAATATCCGCTTGAAACTGCATCAAAAAGCTGTCACGGCTGGCGCCGCCGTCTACCGAGAGGGAGGAAAGCGGAACACCGGTATCCCGCGCCATGGCGGTGAGCAGATCGTGTACCTGATAGGCGATGGACTCCTGCGCAGCGCGGATGATATGCTCCCGCTTGGTGCCGCGCGTCAGCCCGATGAGGCAGCCGCGGGCATACATATCCCAGTGCGGGGCGCCGAGGCCGGTGAATGCCGGTACCAGATAGACTCCGCCGGTATCCGGCACCTTGCGCGCATAATATTCCGCATCGCGGCTTTCGGAGAAAAAGCGCATTTCATCGCGCAGCCATTGGATGACGGCTCCGCCGACGAATACACTGCCTTCGAGCGCATACTGCGTTTCGCCGTTCAGCCGGATGCCGATGGTGGTAAGCAGGCCGTTTTTGCTTTCGCAGGCCTGTATACCTGTGTTCATCAAAAGAAAACAGCCGGTTCCATAGGTGTTTTTGGCATCTCCGGCGAAGAAACAGGTTTGTCCGAACAGTGCAGCCTGCTGATCGCCTGCAATACCTGCGATCGGCACATCGCCGCCGGGCAGCGCAACGTGACCGTATATTTCACTGGAGGAGCACACACGGGGCAGCATTGACCGTGGGATCTGCAATGCATCCAGCAGGGTGTCGTCCCAATCCAGCTTGTGGATATCAAAAATCATGGTGCGGGCCGCATTGGTCGCATCAGTCACGTGCACCTTGCCGCCGGTCAGCTTCCAGATCAGCCAGCAGTCCACGGTGCCGAACAGGATATCGCCGTGCTCTGCTTTCTCGCGTGCGCCTTCGACATGATCAAGGATCCATTTGATTTTTGTGCCGGAGAAATAGGCGTCCGGCACCAGACCGGTCGTCCGGCGGATATGTTCGGTCAGCCCCTGCTGCACCAGATCATCTACCAGACCGGCGGTGCGTCGGCATTGCCAGACGATTGCGTTATAGATCGGCCGTCCGGTCGTGCGGTCCCACAGAATGGTCGTTTCACGTTGGTTAGTGATCCCAATGCCGGCAACCGCAGCGGGGGATACGTCGGCAGCGGCCAGCACCTCGAGCATCGCCGCATATTGGGTGGACCAGATTTCCATGGGATCCTGCTCGACCCAGCCTTCCCGCGGATAGTGCTGAGTCAGCTCATGCTGGCGGATCGCAAGGATGTTTTGATCCTGATCGAATAGGATTGCCCGGGAACTGGTCGTGCCTTGATCCAGAGCAAGGATGTATTGCGCCATGCAGTTTTCGCCTCTCTTTCTGTTTTTATCATACCGTGGGGAAGTGGGGTTGTCAATATCGCCTGAAATGATGAAAATGCGTTGCACCAATGCGCAGAATGTGGTAAAATTACATTTAAATATGGGATCCTTATTCCATATACCGTGACAAAAGATTTTAATTGTAAGGGAAGACCGTATATGAGCGATAATAAGCAAACCATCTTTTCCGGTGTACAGCCTTCGGGTAAGTTGACCTTGGGTAATTATCTGGGTGCGATCCGCAATTTTCCTCTTTTGCAGGAGGCTTATAACTGCATTTACTGTGTGGTTGATATGCATGCGATTACGGTGCGGCAGGATCCGGCTGCGCTGCGGCGTGCTACGCTGGAGGTGCTGGCGCAGTATATTGCGTGCGGACTGGATCCGGAAAAGAGTATTTTATTTATCCAGAGCCACGTGCCGGCGCATGCTGAGCTGGCTTGGGTGCTCAACTGCTTCACCATGTTCGGTGAAGCTTCCCGCATGACCCAGTTTAAGGATAAATCGGCAAAACATTCGGATAATGTCAATGTCGGCCTGTTTACCTATCCGGTGCTGATGGCGGCGGATATTCTGCTTTATCAGGCCAATCTGGTGCCGGTAGGTGTGGATCAGAGCCAGCATATTGAGATATGCCGCGATATCGCCAACCGTTTCAATGGGGTGTTCCCGAATACCTTTACAATTCCGGAGGGACGCTATCCCAAGGCGGGTGAGGGAGCCAAGATCATGAGTCTGTCCGATCCGGAGAAAAAAATGAGTAAGTCGGATGAGAACCCTAACGGATATATTCTGTTGATGGATCAGCCGGAGGACATCATGCGTAAGTTCAAGCGTGCCGTAACGGATTCGGAGGCAAGTATCACGATGGATCCGGCCAATAAGCCGGGGGTATCTAACCTGATCCAGATTTACTCGATCGCAACCGGCAAAACCGTGGCGGAGGTTGAAGCAGAGTTTGCAGGCAAGGGTTATGGAGAGTTCAAGCCTGCGGTAGGGGAAGCTGTGGTTGAACTGCTCCGTCCTATCCGTGAGCGGACGGAGGATCTTCTGAAAAATAAAGATTATCTGGAGCAGGTGTATACAGAGGGTGCGCAGAAGGCTGCATATCTTGCCCGAAAAACTCTGGATAAGGTATATCGAAAGGTCGGCTTTGTTAAGCGCTGACCGCGGCTTTTGAAAGGAAGTTTGCATGTCAGAATATAAAGTGATCGGCATGGTGGTCGCCGCGTTTATCGCGGCGGGCATCCTGTCGTATCTGTTTACGCCGCCGGTTAAGCGGTTTGCCCATAAAATCGGCGCGATCGATATTCCCAAGGATAGCCGCCGTATGCATAAAAAGCCTATCCCGCGATTAGGCGGCTTGGCGATTTTCGGCGGCTTTTTGTGTGCGATCCTGCTGTTTGGGCAGCTTGATCAGACCATGCTCTGTGTGCTGCTCGGTGCTACGATTATTGTAGCGCTGGGCATTTTCGATGATGTGCTGGCGCTGGGAGCCAAGCTTAAATTCGTGGTGCAGATCATTGCAGCGGCAATCCCGGTCTGCGTAGGCGATTTGCAGATTAAGCTGTTTACCAATTTGAACCCGTTTTCGGACGAGCCGTTTTTTCATCTTGGAATTCTGGCGATTCCGGTGACGATCATCTGGATTGTTGGCATTACCAACGCTGTCAACCTGATCGACGGTTTGGACGGCCTTGCGGTAGGTGTATCGTCCATTGCGGCGATTACGATGCTGGCGGTTGCACTGCTGACAGGCAATATGGCGATTGCAATCACAATGGCAGCGCTGGCAGGTGCCTGCATTGGATTTATGCCATATAATCTCAACCCGGCAAAGATTTTTATGGGTGATACCGGTTCTACGTTTTTGGGGTATATGCTGGCTACGGTTTCGATTATGGGACTGTTCAAATTTTATGCGGTTATTTCGTTTGCCGTACCGTTTTTGATCTTGGGTCTGCCGATTTTTGATACAGCCAACGCCATTATCCGCCGTGTGGCGGCAGGGCGCAGTCCGATGAGTCCGGATCGCGGGCACGTGCATCATAAGTTGATTGATATGGGCTTCAACCAGAAGCAGGCGGTTGCGATTTTGTACGCCATCAGCGCAACGTTGGGACTTACGGCGGTCGTGCTGACATCCTCGGGAGAGGTCAAAGCGATCGTGCTGCTGTTGGCCGTGCTGGCGGCGATCCTTGTGGGTGCCTGCGTAATTTACGGCGCAGAGCACTGGACCAAGCATGCACATGCGCAGGAGGAGGAATGCGCAGATCCGGCAGGGGAGCAGGACGTATCTGCCCTTCAGGAAAGCGACACACAGAAGGAGACGAAGAACGATGAATAAGATCAAAGTGATGACCGTGTTCGGCACGCGGCCGGAAGCGATTAAAATGGCGCCGCTGGTGCATGCAATAGAACAGAATGAAAAAATGGAGTCCATTGTGTGCGTCACGGCACAGCACCGTGAAATGCTCGATCAAGTGCTGGACATATTCCGCATCAAGCCGGATTATGACTTGAACATCATGCAGCCGCGACAGACACTGGCCCTTATTACTGAGAAGAGCCTGCATGGACTGGATGAAGTGCTTGAGCAGGCGCAGCCGGATATCGTGTTGGTGCACGGGGATACCTCTACGACTTTTGCAGGCGCATTGGCGGCATTTTATCACAAGATTCCGGTTGGACATGTAGAGGCCGGTCTGCGCACATATGATAAATATTCTCCGTTTCCAGAGGAAATGAACCGTAAGCTGACCGGACAGATTGCATCGCTGCATTTTGCACCGACGCCGCGCAACCGCGATAATCTGGCCCGTGAAAGCATTACGGAGGGCGTCAGCGTGGTTGGCAATACCGTGGTCGATGCGATTCATTTGACCGTTCAGCCGGATTTTGTATTCCGGGATGAACAACTGAAAACACTGGATTTTGCTAATCACCGCGTGGTTTTGGTGACGGCGCATCGCCGCGAGAACTATGGTGAGCCGATGGAAAATATCTGCCGTGCAATCGCGGAATTAAGCGCAGCGTATCCGGATGTGCATTTTGTGTATCCGGTACACCTCAGCCCCTACGTGCGGGAAACTGCGGAAAAATATCTTGGCGGCAATCCCCGCATTCATCTGATCCATCCGCTGGCGGTGGATGAGATGCACAATCTGATGGCGCGCTGCTTTATGATCATGACGGACTCAGGCGGTTTGCAGGAAGAAGCTCCCAGCTTGGGTAAGCCTGTGTTGGTGCTGCGCCGCGAGACCGAACGTCCGGAAGCGATCGAAGCTGGAACCGTTAAGCTGGCAGGCGTAGAGCAGGAAGATATTGTACGTCTTGCATGCGAGCTGTTTGATGATCCGGCAGCGTATGCAGCTATGGCGCATGCCGTTAATCCCTATGGTGATGGAAAGACCTCTGCACGGATCCTGCAGGCCATTGAACAGCATTTCGGATTGCGGGAGGATGGCCCCGTGCCGTTTACACCATGAAGCGCCGTACCAGAAACGCGGCGCCGATGGTTGCAGCGATTTGCGCCGGTGTGCTGGTAGGGCTGCTGTTTTTGAGCTATCTGGTGTCCTCCGGCTTGCTGCATCGGCGGGATACGGGGATCAATCTAAATAGTCAGGGTGATAATACGCCGGTTGTGGATGAAAACAGTCAGTTGTTAACGGCGCAGAGTGTGGCCGAGGTGCAGATTGGTCCGGAAAATGCACAGCAGGTGATCGCTTCCCTCACACGTCCGCAGGCATATCGGTGTACTATTGAAAACACGTTGTATTATAGCGGCGGTTCGTCAGTTATGCGCTGCCGCCGATATGCGGACGGCAGCGCGGTGCGCACGGATACGTTGAATGCATCCGGCATGGTGCAGAGCACGGTTTTGCGTGTAAAGGATACAGTGTATGCGTGGGAGAACGGGGAAACGACTGCCTATCAGGGTGATTGGGGGAGTTTTTCTGATGATGCTGCCGCCTTGCTGCCGACATATGAGGATGTGCTCCGCGACGGTGTAGAACTGCAAAGCGCTTCGCGGCAGGATGTGGAACAGGAGCCGTGCATTCGGGTGAGCTTTATGCAGGGGGGATACCGCTGTGTATATGACGTATCCGCGGTGAGCGGCCTGCTCCGATCAGCAGCCTTTTATAGTGGTGATACACTGACAAGGAAGGTAACGGTAGAAAATTTGAAGCTGGAACGTCCGGACAGCAGGATGTTTACGCTGCCTTCCGGAAAATCAGTATGGGGAGAGTAAACGAAGTATGTCACAGTATTTGGAAATTTCACAGGAGATCCGTGCGCTCGGTCAGGAGGCGGAGGGTGCGGTGAAACCGTATTTTGAGCGGATCGAGGAGATTTGCGACCGTAATACGGAAAAAGTGTTGGCGGCGTTTGCAAAAAATCGTGTGTCGGACAACCTGTTTGCCGGTACAACCGGTTATGGGTACGATGACTATGGCCGCGACACCCTTGACCGCATTTATGCGGATATTTTCGGAGCTGAAGCTGCACTTGTGCGGATTGGTTTCGTCAACGGTACGCATGCCCTGTCCTGCGCGATGTTTTCAGCAGTGAAAACAGGGGATACTGTGCTTTCCGTAACCGGCCCCGCGTATGATACGCTGCAGAATACGATTACCGGTGATTACTGCGGCAGCATGAAACAGTACGGGATTGGCTATCGGCAGGTTGATTTGAAGGATGGTGCGCCGGACTATGCAGCCATTGCGGAAGCGGCGCAGGATCCGACGGTGAAGCTGGTCTTTATCCAGCGCAGCCGTGGGTATGCGGTACGCAAGACGCTATCTTGCGCGGAGATCGGTAAAATCTGCGCGACGGTAAGGGCAGCAGGAAGTCAGGCTGCCATTATGGTAGATAACTGTTACGGTGAGTTCACGGAGGAAATCGAGCCGACTCAGGTTGGCGCGGATCTGATTGCAGGTTCGCTGATCAAAAATCCGGGCGGCGGATTGGCGCCGACCGGTGGATATATCGCGGGCCGGGCAGATTTGGTGGAGAATGCTTCTTACAGGCTGACAGCGCCCGGGATCGGCGGGGAGTGCGGCTGTACGATGGGGCAGAACCGCCTGTTGTATCAGGGTCTATTTATGGCGCCGCATACAACGGCACAGGCACTGAAAACAGCAATTTTCTGTGCAGAGGTCATGGAACGGCTGGGGTATGAAGTTAGTCCCAGAGCAGAAGAACCGCGCTATGATATCATACAGACGATCGCATTTGGTGCACCGGACCCGCTGCGTCGCTTTTGCGAAGGGATTCAGGCCGGGGCTCCGGTGGATTCTTTTGTAACGCCTGAACCGTGGGCGATGCCCGGCTACGAGGATGAGGTTATTATGGCGGCCGGCGCGTTTGTGCAGGGGTCTTCGATTGAGCTGTCAGCCGACGCACCGATGCGTGAACCGTATGTATGCTATATGCAGGGAGGATTGACCTATTCTTCGGGCAAAGCGGGTATTCTGCTGGCGGCGGAACGCATCCGAAAGTCCAAATAACAGCTTATGTTTTTACGTTGGACGAAGGTAAAACATAATACAGCAGAAAATAGTTTTGAAAAATGCCGGCACTGTTTTTCAGTGCCGGCATTTGTTTTGCAGAAAAGACGGGGTACATGTAAAAACCGGTAATGACATAATGTCATTACCGGTTTGCAAACCATTTTATTGCAAATGCAGCACGAAAATAGAAGTTCGTTAACAGCAAGTGCAGATGGAAAAATTACTGCTCACGCATTTTGGCAAAGCACTCGCTGCAGTAGACCGGACGGTCAGCGCGGGGCTCGAAAGGAACACGCGCTTCGCCGCCGCAGGCAGCACAGGTAGCAGTGAAATATTCACGCGGACCGCGGGCAGCATTCTTGCGGGCGTCACGGCAGGTCTTGCAGCGCTGGGGCTCGTTCTGGAAGCCGCGCTCTGCGTAGAATTCCTGCTCGCCTGCGGTGAATACGAATTCCTGACCGCATTCCTTGCATACTAAAGTCTTGTCTTGGTACATGGTTTTTACCTCTCTTTGATACCGTTCCCTCGGGAAACTGAAATATATTGCGTACAGGCCAAGCGCCTGTCAACGCCTATTGGGGTTTGATAGCTGCCGATTTTCGTTTGATACGCTGGATGGCATTATCCACAGATTTGATCGGTTTGCGCAGCGTTTCGGACATTTCCTCATAGGATAAGCCGTCCAGAAACAATGTTAAAACCTGTGCCTCAAATTCAGACAAAAGCGAGTAGAGCCGGCGCACCAGTTCTTCTCTCTCTTCATTACCGATCACCAGCGATTCGGGATCACCAATCGGTGCCACAACCCGGGTGTGCGATTCCGCGAGGTCTTCAAACAGAGGTCGATCGATTGACATAGAATGGTTAAGCGGGTCATGCTTGTGCGATGCCGCAGCGCGTACCGCAGAAAAAATTTTCCTCGTCACACACAGCCGGGCGAACGCGCCGAAAGCGACCCCTTTTTCATCGTCAAATTCACGGATTGCTTTCATCAAACCGAGCATACCTTCCTGAATCAAATCTTCCGCATCGGCTCCCACCAAAAAATAAGGGCGTGCGCAAGTTTTCACCAGACGGGCGTATCGTTTGACCAAAAGCTCTGCCGCCTGCCCGCTGCCCGTCCGCGTGTAGCGGCACAGGTCTTCATCCGACCACATTGACAGCGGTAATTGTTCTTTACCTTTTTCCATGTCAAGATTTATTATATGGGATATTTCTGTACTTGTCAAGGATTATTTGTGAAATATACTATCTATTCGCCAAAAATGTTTTTTGTATTTTGTGCTTTTTGAACAATAACAGTCCGGCATCACTCCACCGTGACTGATTTTGCAAGGTTGCGGGGCTTATCTACATCACAGTTGCGTTCCACTGCAATATAGTATGCCAACAACTGCATCGGAATAATCGAAAGTGAGGCGGAAAATTCATACAGGCATTTTGGCAGCCGGATGATATGCTGACAAACCGATTCGTCTCCGGTAAAATCATCCGTGGTGACGAGTACGACAGCTGCGCCACGTGATACGACCTCACGGATATTGGAAACGGTTTTTTCAAACAGTGCAGGCTGTGTAGCCAGCGCAACCACCAGTGTGCCTTCTTCGATCAAAGAAATGGTACCATGTTTAAGTTCGCCTGCGGCATAGGCCTCGGAGTGAATATAGGAGATCTCCTTGAGCTTGAGCGAGGCTTCTAGTGCGGCGGCATAATCAAGCCCACGTCCGAGGAAAAACACGCTGGGGCGATTGGCATACAGGGTGGCAATGCGCTGCATATCGGTTTGCGTAGACAGGGCGGTTTGGATGCAGGCGGGTAGGCGGAGCAGTTCGGCGCACAGGGCGCGTTCATCACCCAGAGAGATCAGGCCGCGTGTGCGTGCGATTTTGACTGCAATCAAGTATAGGGCGGAGAGCTGTGCGGAATATGCCTTGGTCGTTGCGACTGAAATTTCCGGACCTGCCCAGGTGTACAGTACACCATCCGCTTCGCGCGCGATTGTGGAGGAAACAACGTTGACGACAGCAACGGTAAATGCGCCAGCCTGCTTGGCTAGGCGCATAGCGGCAAGCGTATCTGCGGTTTCACCTGACTGGCTGATGACGATGCACAAATCCTTGCGGCTGATGATTGGATTTTCATAGCGGAATTCGGAAGCGACCTCCGCTGTACAGCGGATTCGGCACATAGCTTCGATCACGCGTTTGCCCACCATGCCCGCATGCAGTGCGGAACCGCATCCAACAATATGGATATTTTCTACTTCGCGCAGCCGCTCATCGGTCAGGCCGTTATCTTCAAATGCAACCGCATTGTTGTGGATACGGGGGTTAACGGTATCACCCACGGCCTTGGGCTGTTCCATGATTTCCTTCAGCATAAAATGCTGATAGCCGCCTTTTTCGGCTGCAGACAGATCCCATGTAACAGTCTGCACAGTTTTTTCAACGATATCTCCGAATTCGTTCATCACAACCACGCTGTCAGGACGAACGATAGCTACTTCATTATCATCCAGAATGATATAGTTTTTTGTACGGCTGATGATCGCCGTAATATCCGACGCGATCAGGTTTTCCCCATCTCCGAGGCCGATCACCAGCGGATTGTCGCGCCGGGCAGCAACGATCTCCTCGGGATTATCCATTGAAACAACGCCGAGCGCGTAGGAGCCGCGGATGCGCTGCACAGCCGCCAGTACTGTCTTCGCCAGATCCTCCTGCTTGCCGGTATGCAGATAATCCACCAGATGCGCTACGGTTTCCGTATCGGTTTCGGATTGAAAAACATACCCATGCGCTTCCAAACGGTGACGCAGCTCTTTGTAATTTTCGATAATGCCGTTGTGTACCACAGCGACCTTGCCGTGTCCGTCCCGTCCGCCGAGGTGCGGATGTGAGTTGCGGTCGGACGGTTCGCCGTGCGTGGCCCATCGCGTATGGCCGATGCCGCAGGTGCAGTGCAGTCCACCCTCTGTACGGATTTTTTCCTCCAGATTGGAGATGCGGCCCTGCGTTTTGATCACGCGCAGACCGTTTTGGGTAAAGGCTGCGATACCGGCCGAATCGTAGCCGCGGTATTCCAGACTATATAACCCCTTGATCAATATCGGAAGTGCTTGTTCACGCCCGGTAAATCCAACAATTCCACACATAAAAAATCATCCTTCAATATAAAACATGGTACTTTTGTAAAAATAGGTATAAAAATAGTGCGTTATGCAGGAAACTGCTCTGTCCGCACAGTTGCCTGTGCGTTTTAACAGCCTGCTTACGACCAACCCACCTGTGGCCGAAGGGCACCCGCCGAACATTTCGATTAACCCTTTCCTCGTCAACTGCAATATCGGCTGCATTGCAGTTCTGGCGCTTCGCATGTTATCCACTTGTCTGCTTCAAACGGTTTCACCTCCCATGGGACAAAGCAGGGTGGATGTGAAAACCACATCCACCCCGTTGGTTTCGTTTTATTATACGACAGACTCGATGACCTTTGCAACCTTTTTTGCAAGGGTATCGACCTGTTCGCTGTCTTTGCCTTCTACCATAACGCGTACAAGCGCTTCCGTGCCCGAAGGGCGCACCAGAATACGGCCGTTGCTGCCGAGTTCGGCTGCCGCGGCATCAATCGCTTCCTTTACCGGAGGGAGCTGCTGCAGAGTCGCCTTTTGATCGTTCGGCACCTTGACATTGATCATGAGCTGCGGCCACGGCACGACCTCGGCGGCAATCTCCGAGCACTTTTTGCCGCTTTCCTTCAGGATGGACATAAACTGCAATGCGGTCAGCTCTCCATCGCCGGTAGAGGCATATTCCAGAAAAATAACATGACCGGACTGTTCGCCGCCCAGAATATAGCCTTTTTGCAGCATCATTTCGAGCACATAACGGTCACCGACATTGGAGCACTCGATCCGCATATCATTTTTTTCTGCATAGGCATGCAGACCCATATTGGACAAAACGGTAGCGACAAAAGCACCGCCGCGCAGCTTGCCCTGTTTTTTCATGTGTGCGGCACAGACCGCCATAATGCGGTCCCCATCCAGTTCCTCGCCGGTTTCATCAACGATCAGGCAGCGGTCGGCATCCCCGTCAAACGCAACACCAAGATCAAAGTCGCCGTTTTTAACGCGTTTTTTCAGTTGCTCCAGATGAGTCGAGCCGCAGCCGGCGTTGATGTTGATGCCATCCGGCTCATAAAAACGAATTTCGGCCTTGCATTCCACCAGACGCATCAGGCGCTCGGCTGTGGTGGAGGAGGCACCGTTGGCGCAGTCCACCGCTACGCGCAAACCAGACAGGTCGCCGCGGATGGTTTCGGCAAGGTGATCGGTATATTCTACAACAGGGTCGATTGCACTGTGCAGCACGCGCCCCAGTTTTTCATGCGTTACCTTCGGGATGGATGCAAAGTTATCGATCAAATCTTCGATTTTGGCTTCGGTCGCATCCGGCAGTTTATAGCCGTTTCCGGCGAAAATTTTGATGCCGTTGTATTCAAACGAATTGTGGCTGGCTGAAATCACAATACCGGCATCTGCCTTGTGCTTGATGGTTAAAAAAGCGACTGCAGGTGTGGGGATCACACCGAGCAACTCCACATCTGCACCAACCGAGCAAATACCCGCGACCAGTGCATTTTCTAACATATCCGAGGAAATACGGGTGTCCTTGCCGATCAGCAGCTTGGCCTTGCGGCTTTGTCCGGCTTCCTGTGTCAGCGCATAGGCTGCCGCTGCGCCGATCTTAAACGCCAGCAGTGCATCCAGCTCAGAATTGGCAACACCGCGGACACCGTCCGTTCCAAAATATCTACCCAATATAAACACCTAACTTTCTTATATGAATCGAAGCCGTTACAGCATCTGCTGTCCGTCCGCCGGTTCCATGTTCAAATGCCGGTAGGCCTGCAGGGTGACGCAGCGTCCGCGCGGCGTTCGGCTGAGAAAGCCGATCTGCATCAAATACGGCTCGTAAACATCTTCCAATGTGATCGCTTCTTCGCCTATCGTAGCGGCCAGCGTTTCCAGACCGACCGGACCGCCGCCGTAATTGAGGATAATGCTTTGCAGCATCCGACGGTCGATATTATCCAGACCAAGTTCGTCGATCTCTTGTGCGCGCAGCGCCATATCGGCGCTTTGCTTGTTGATGGTGCCCGTGCCGCGCACCTGCGCAAAATCGCGCACTCGGCGCAAAAGCCGGTTGGCGATGCGCGGTGTGCCGCGGCTGCGGCGGGCAATCTCATATGCGCCTTCGTGCTCGCACGGTACATGCAGAATACCGGCAGAGCGGGTGACGATATCGCAAAGTTCGTCCGGAGAATACAGCTCCAGCCGCAGCATCACGCCGAAGCGGTCACGCAGCGGACTGGTCATCTGGCCGGCGCGGGTCGTAGCGCCGATCAGTGTAAAGCGCGGCAGATCGATGCGGATCGACCGGGCCGACGGCCCTTTACCAATGATGATATCGAGTGCATAATCTTCCATCGCAGGGTAGAGAATCTCCTCTACGGAGCGATCCAGACGGTGGATCTCGTCGATAAACAAAATATCATTTTCGGAGAGGTTTGTCAATAAAGCCGCCAAATCTCCCGCTTTTTCGATTGCCGGACCGCTTGTCACCCGGATATTGACACCCATTTCGCTGGCAATAATGCCGGCGAGCGTGGTTTTGCCAAGACCCGGAGGGCCGTATAGCAGGGTGTGATCCAGCGCTTCACCACGCATTTTAGCGGCTTCGATGTAAACGCTAAGGTTTTCTTTGGCTTTTTCCTGCCCAACATAATCCGCCATGGTTTTGGGGCGGAGCGAGACTTCGCTTTCATCCTCGGATAGCTGCCGGGTGGAAATGATGCGCTCGTCGTCGGCCATGCCGCCGGAAAATTCGATACTCAAACGGATACTCCTTTACTGTTTGACCAGTTTTTTCAGGCACTGGCGGATGATCTCTTCGGCTTCCATCTGCGCAGCATCCAGCCCTTCCATCGCGTGGAGCGCTTCGGCCTGACTGTATCCCAGTACCATCAGTGCGGCAACGGCTTCCTGCGTATGGTTTACGCTGCTGCCCGATGCAATAGCTGCGGCCGGTGTGCCGGCGGAGGCGGTTTCGAGCTGCTCTTTACTCATTTTGTCCCGCAGTTCCAGTACGATGCGTTGAGCGATCTTTTTCCCGATTCCCGGCGCCTGCATGAGCATTTTTTCGTCTCCTGTGATGATGGACAATGCCAGCCGGTCGGGCGGGGCAACAGATAGGATCGAAAGAGCTGCTTTCGGGCCGACACCCGAGACGCCGATCAGCATTTCGAAGCAGGACTGCTCCTCCTCATCGATAAAGCCGTACAGCTCAAAAATTCCCTCGCGCACGTTGAGATAGGTCAGCAGACGTGCATGGCTGCCGGCTTTGAGCTTTCCGATTGTATTTTGCGACGCATGGCATGCATAGCCCACACCGCCGCAGTCGATGACGGCAAGACCCTGCCGCAGCAAGGCAACCGTTCCGTCTACATAATAAAACATTTACAATAATCCCTCATATCGCATTGCTTGTCGGGAATGTCCGTGGCAAATGGCCAGTGCCAATGCATCGGCGGCATCATCCGGGCGGGGCAGGCGGGTCAGGTGCAGGATGCTTTTGGTCATTTCCATGACCTGCTGTTTTTCTGCGCTGCCGTAGCCGACCACTGCCATTTTCACCTGATTGGGCGTATAGGAGACCGGATGCAGTCCCTTTTGCGCCAAAGCCAGCAGAATGACGCCGCGCGCCTGTGCGACTTGAATACCCGTTGTGATGTTTTTGGAGAAAAAGAGCTCTTCGATTGCAACTTCATCCGGATGGAAGGTATCGACCAGTGTGCAGATATCGTTGTAGATTTCGCACAAACGCAGGTGCATAGGCTGTCCGGGTGCTGTCTTGGCTGCGCCGTATTGCACCGGTGTGAATTTAACATTATCAAACCGCACCACGCCATAGCCGATGGTGCCGTATCCCGGATCGATACCAAGAATCGTCATATTCGCAAACTCCTGTTCTTAACCTATATATACTATCACAAAACCGGTTTGTGTGCAATAACGCACGGAAAAAAAGCGATAAGACTGTTGTAGGCGGCGTAAATTTTCCGTTTTATGATTGAAATTTGCTGCTCTTTGCGGTATACTGTTATAAAACAACTCATCAGGAGGTTTATCATGGCTGCGATTACGAAGAAGACCACGATCGGCGAGGTTCTCAATATGAATTTGGATACGGCACAGTTTTTTATGGAGATCGGCATGCACTGCCTGGGCTGTCCGGCATCGCAGGGCGAAAGCATCGAGGAGGCCTGCATGGTGCACGGCACCAATGCGGATGAATTGGTAGCCAAGCTCAACGCTTTTCTGGGCGAGTAAGTGGGAAGACCGGAGCCGGCATATGCTGCCGGCTCTGTTTTTTTAGGAGTATACAATGGAAAGTTTGGTTTTGACACCGCGGCTGGCCGGTTTGGCAGCGTTGGTCCCGCAGCATGCGCGTCTGGCAGATATCGGCACGGATCATGGCAAGCTGCCGCTGTCGCTGCTGTTGTCCGGGCGGATCGCTTCCGCTATCGGCTCGGACATCGGCGCGGGACCGCTGGAACATGCGGCGCACAATGCGGCAGAACACGGTGTATCGCTGTCGCTGCGTTTGGCGCCCGGACTGGACGCAATCCGGCCGGAGGAATGTGATACGATCAGTGTTGCTGGAATGGGTGGACAGACGATTGCAGAGATTCTGGCAGCCGCCCCGTGGACAGCGCGCGGCGACCATTTGCTGCTGCTGCAGCCGATGACAAAGATATATGAACTGCGTCAATGGCTGTGGGAGCACGGATATGACATTCAGCAGGAAACGATTTGCTGGGAGGAGCGCCGGCGGTATGTGATTCTGTCCGTGCGGGGCGGAGCGGCCTGCCGCAGCCGGGCGCTTGCGCAGTGCGTTTGTTCCCCTGCGCTGCTGCGTGCGGAAGGGGCGGAAGATTACCTGACATGGCTGCTTTCCCGCGAACGGCATGTGCTGGACGGGATGCAGCAGGCAAATGTAACGGATGCGGCACAGCTGGCGCAGCAAAGGCGGCTGATATCTGTTTTGGAACAGGCAAGGGAGGCGCTGATATGATTACAGTACAGGATATTTTGACCTTTCTGGAGGGCTTTGTGCCGCCGGAATTGGCAGAAGGATGGGATAATGTTGGCTTGCTGTGCGGAAACCGCACGCAGCCGGTAACCAAGGTGCTTTGCGCACTGGATGTGACGGAACAGGTCGTGGCGGAGGCCGCGGCACGCGGGGCACAGCTAATCGTAGCGCATCATCCGGTTATTTTTACCTCGGTCAGCCGGGTAACGGGCGATGACGCGACTGGACGGACGCTGCGGGCAGCGATTCAGCAGGATATTGCACTGATCTGTATGCACACGAATGCGGATTGCGCGCAGGGCGGTGTGAATGATGCGCTGGCTTCCGCGCTGTTCTTGACCGGCGTTATCAATATGGAAGCCGGAGAGAATGCAATGCTCGGTCGGGTGGGTGAGCTGCCGCGCACGATGCAGCCGCAGGAGTTTGCCCTTTATGTAAAGGAATGTCTGCGCGCAGGCGGCGTGCGGTTTTGTGATGGCGGACATGCGATCCGCCGGGTGGCGGTTGGCGGTGGTGCCTGCGGGAAAATGATGGATGCCGCGCTTGCAAAAGGGGCGGATGCCTTTGTCATCGGCGATTGCAGCTATGATTTGATGCAGCGTGCACAGTCGCTGGGACTGACGCTGGTGGATGCCGGTCATTTCCCGACCGAAAATCCGATGACAGCGGTGTTTGCCGAGCGGATCGGTGAAGCGTTTCCACAGCTGCACACTGTGGTTTCCGACCGCCATGCCGATTGTATCCAGTTTGTATGAGGAAGGACTATCATGCCATTAGATGCTATCTGCCTGCGGGCAGTGACCGATGAATTGAATCAGGTGTTGGCGGGCTGCCGTGTGGAAAAGGTCTACCAGCCGGATCGGGACGAGATCGTTTTGCAGACACGCGGGCAGGGAGGCGCACGACGGCTGCTGCTTTCGATTGCTGCCGGGGCGCCGCGTGTACATTTTATTGATGCTGCACGGGAAAATCCTGCTGCACCGCCCATGTTCTGTATGTTGCTGCGCAAGCATGTGCAGGGGGCGAAGATTGCGGCGGTCGTGCAGCCGGCGGTGGAACGCATGTTGACGATTGAGTTGGATACGACGGATGAAATGGGTGTACCCTGTAAAAAGCATCTGGTTTGCGAACTGATGGGTAAGCACTCCAACGTGATATTGTGCGACGGGGAAGGCCGCATTCTAGATGCCATGCGCCGCGTGGACGGTGATTTATCTGGCAAGCGGCAGGTACTGCCCGGCTTGTTTTACCGCATGCCGCCGGCGCAGGATAAGCATGATCCGTTTACACTTTCCGGCACAGGGCTGGCAGCTGCGGCAGCACAGGCTACTGGTGAACAGGGGCTGGACCGTTTCCTGCTGAGTACGCTGCTGGGTTTCTCACCGCTGCTGTGCCGGGAGCTGTCCTACCGTGCCACAGGAGAGGCGGACAAGCCGATCGGTTCGCTGCGTGAAGCAGATTGCCGCCGGTTGGGTCAGGTGTATGACGATTTGATCGGTTTTATCACCGAGCGGCGCTGGAAGCCATTTCTGCTGACCCGTGCGGAGGACGGTGCGGTATTTGATTTTACATTTTTGCCTGTGACCCAGTATGAAAGCGGGATGGTGCTGTCGCAGACAGAGAGCTTTTCGGCATTGCTCGCACTGTTTTTTGAGAAAAAAGGCAGGGCGGAGCGTCTGGCGCGCCGCTCGGCTGATTTGCATCGAACTGTGACCAACGCCAGGGACCGTTTGGCACGCAAACTGGCGGCGCAGCGGAAAGAGCTTGCTGCTACGCAGGACCGCGAGCAATATAAGCGGCTGGGGGAGCTGATTACGGCGAACCTGTATCGGTTGGAAAAGGGTATGAACAAAGCGGCTGTTGTGGATTATTACGCGGCGGACTGTCCTTCGGTGGAGGTTACGCTGGATGTGCGGCTGACGCCGCAGCAGAACGCACAGCGGTACTTTAAGCTGTACAATAAGGCGAAAACCGCGGAAGAAGTACTGACCGGACAAATCGAACAGGGTAGTGCGGATCTGGAGTATTTGGAGAGCGTGCTGGTCAATCTGGGAGAAGCGGAGAGTGAACGCGACCTGTCTCAGCTGCGGGAAGAATTGACGCAGGCGGGCATTCTGTCCAATAAACAGGGGCGGAATAAAAAGCTGCGTGCCAAGCCGGTGCAGGCCAAACCATTCCACTATCGTTCGAGTGACGGATTTGATATTTTTGCCGGTAAGAATAACTTGCAGAACGATCTGCTGACGCTTAAGACCGCCTTCAAAAGCGATATCTGGTTTCATACGCAGAAAATCCATGGCTCACATGTGATTTTGGTGACGGATGGAAAGGAGCCGACCGATCAGGCCATGACCGAAGCCGCCATGATCGCGGCGTATCATTCCAAGGCGCGCTCATCTTCTTTGGTGCCGGTGGATTATACGCCGGTGCGGCAGGTGAAAAAGCCGGCAGGCGCAAAGCCCGGCATGGTGATTTATCATGTTTATCAAACTGCCTATGTAACGCCGGAGGAGACGAAGATCGAAAGCCTGCGTGTGGAATAAAGATGGCAGTGCATCGCTGCGTTCTGTGGATATATGTTGGCGAAGTATTATTTTAATAAGCCGGAAGCCGAGGTTTTGATATGATCCTCCTAAAGTAGACCATGGAAAAAACCAAAATCTACTTTAGGAGGATTTTTTATGGGCAAAATAAAATTCACTCCAGAGAAGAAAATAGAAATCATAGAAGCGTATCAGTCGGGTAAGGTTGCCTATTCTCAATTACAAGATGTTTATGGAATGAATCGTGACGAGATATATAGATGGATATCCAAGTACGAAGCGAACGGTATTGAAGCCTTTGTAAGTGGAAACAGAAGGTATTCCAAGGAATTTAAGATTCATTGCATTGAAGAGTATCTTAGCGGAATTGGCAGTGTGGATGATATCGTAGCCAAATACAATATT
>NZ_JNJN01000008.1 GCF_000701665.1 Agathobaculum desmolans ATCC 43058
CAACCAAACCCCCTTTGATTTATTCGTAGGTGAAAATGAAAAGAAACTGCTGAAGCTTCTAGACCTTTCTCCAATTGCCCCAGACGAGGTCTACCTGAAACCAGCGCTTCTCAAAACAAAACCTAACTAACCAACATCATTGCCGGTGGAGCAGTCCAATTATAGAGCTGCTCAGGCGAGGGTTGCATTTTCTTTTTCAAGAAAATAGCCGTCGTCCGGTTGTCATGCGCAAATTTCAGTAAATTCCAGCAGTTTCGTCCCTATTATACCTTGTCTGGGACTGAATTTCCACTGCTTTTATGAAGTATGATCCATTAATTCGGACTCACTGGCTTTTAGTTATTCACTCAAAGCTGGAACAAGGGGAAAATGGTATAATAACCGCATACAACTTTCCCGCTGGCGGCATTTAGCGGCTGATAGGGGATGGAGAATATGTGCCGTTGTGGCATCATCATACGGACGGTATCCAAGAAAAAAGAACGGAGCGAAAAAATGAGGGAACAAAAACAGGCGCTGCTGCGTCAATTATACATGCCTGCAGTGTTGTGCACTGCATTATGGGGGAGCGCTGCCCCCTGCGTGAAAAAAGGATATGCGTTGTTTGCCATTGCAGCGGGGGATTCGTTTTCCCAGTTGGTGTTTGCGGGATGGCGGTTTACACTGGCGGGGCTGCTGGTGCTGCTTGTCGCCAAAGGGATGGGGCACCGCATTGTGCCGGTGCGCAGCGAATGGAAGCCGATCCTGTGGATCAGCCTGTTTCAGAGCATGCTCCAGTATGTGTGCTATTATATCGGGCTGTCCGCTACAACAGGCACCAAGGGATCGGTGCTGTCCGGCACGCAGACCTTTTTCGCGTTGCTGTTTGCCCATCTTTTTTTGGCTAATGACAAGCTCAACCGCCGCAAAACACTCGGTTGCCTGTGCGGCTTTGCCGGGGTTCTGGTACTGGGGCTGGGTGGCCTGCATGGCTTTCAGCTGCGGGGGGACGGACTGGTCCTGCTCTCGGCTGCTTCCGCAGGTGCGGGCGCGTTGGTTTCGCGCATTTTCACACCGGGACGGGATCCCATGCTGCTGACCGGCTGGCAGCTGCTGCTGGGCGGCTTGCTGCTGGGTGGTATCGGTGCAGCAGGCGGCGGACGGTTGGGCGCAGTCTCGCTGCCGGGTGCGCTGCTGCTGGCCTATATGGTGATGCTGTCCGCGGCGGCCTTTACGATTTGGACCGCGCTGCTCGGGCGCTTTCCGGTGGGCAAGGTCACGCTGTTCGGATTTTTGATCCCGGTATTCGGCACGCTGTTTTCCGCGCTGGTGCTGGGCGAACAGATTTTTACCCTGCGCAATCTGGCGGCGCTGGCGCTGGTCAGCGGTGGAATTGCGGTGGCCAACTACGTGAATGAGGGTAAAAGCAGCGCAAAGCAGGCATAATAAAGAAAAAAGGAAAGTCAATCATGGTATTTAGTTCAGCGGTCTTTTTATTTGTTTTTCTGCCCGCGGTGTTTTTGCTCGACCGGCTGCTGCCGGGCATTCGGGCGAAAAATGCGCTGCTTCTCATCGCCAGCCTGATCTTTTATGCGTTCGGGCAGCCGGTGTATCTGCCGCTGCTGCTGTTATCCGTGCTGCTCAATTACGTGTGCGGACGGATGGCGGCGGGTAAGCACGCCCGTCTTGGCGTGGCGCTGGCGGTCATCGGCGGCATCGGTATGCTGGCCGTGTTCAAGTATGCGGATTTTCTGATCGGTTCACTGAACAGTGCATTCGGGCTGGCGCTGCCGCTGACCGGCATTGCGCTGCCGATCGGCATTTCGTTCTTTACCTTTCAGGGCTTGTCGTATGTGATCGACGTATATCGTGACCGCACGGTCGTTTCTCGGTCATTTGTTAAGGTTTTGCTGTATATTGCGTATTTCCCCCAGTTGATTGCGGGGCCGATCGTCAAGTATCACGATATCGAAAAGGAGATCGACAACCGCCGCACCACCCCGCAGGAGACTGCACACGGCATCCGCCGCTTTATTTGCGGCCTGTCGAAAAAGCTGCTGCTTTCCAATGCGATGGGGCGGATGGCGGATGCGGTATTTACCCTGCCGGCCGGGGAGATCGGGATGTTTGCTGCATGGATGGGCGCGATCTGCTATACGCTGCAAATTTACTTCGATTTTTCCGGTTATAGCGATATGGCGATTGGCATGGGACGCATGTTCGGTTTTCATTTTCAGGAGAATTTCAATTATCCCTATACGGCAACCACTATCAAGGAATTTTGGCGGCGGTGGCACATCTCGCTTTCCACTTGGTTCCGCGATTACCTGTATGTGCCGCTGGGCGGCAACCGGAAGGGACGCGGCCGCACATGGGTCAATCGTTTCCTCGTGTTTTTCGCCACCGGCCTATGGCATGGTGCAAGCTGGAATTTTGTGCTGTGGGGCCTGTGGCACGGCACATTCTCTGTGCTGGAGGACAGCGGCGTGCTGCCGGTGCAGCGCTTGCGCGGGCGGCTGGCGGGACGGATCTATACGCTGCTGGTGGTCGTGCTGGGCTTTACCCTGTTCCGTGCGGATACACTGGCGCAGGCGGGTGCAATGTTTTCCGCCATGTTCACGGGCGTTGGTTTGAACTGGGCCGGTACGGCAGCGGTCTGCGCCTTGCTCACCCCTTCTTTTCTGCTTTGTCTGCTGGTATCGCTGCTGCTCAGCGCACCGGTGGCAAAACGCTTGGAGCCGAAGCGGGAGTGGATAACGCTCGCGGGGTCGCTGGTGCTGCTCGTCCTGTGCATGCTGGATCTGTCGGCAGGCACGTTCAATCCGTTTATCTATTTCCGATTCTAAGGAGACTGTGATGAAATACCGCATTTTTACCGCG
This sequence comes from Agathobaculum desmolans ATCC 43058, assembly GCF_000701665.1. Classification (GTDB taxonomy): domain Bacteria; phylum Bacillota; class Clostridia; order Oscillospirales; family Butyricicoccaceae; genus Agathobaculum; species Agathobaculum desmolans. The sequence goes on from NZ_JNJN01000008.1 coordinate 2,860, forward strand.
GCCTTTGTGCTGCTTTGCCTGATCCCGTCCGTGGGGATGCTGTGCCTGCCGCCGACCAAAGCGGCGGCAAATGAGCAGCTTGCGCCTGTGCCGCAGCTGCAAACGCCGGATGGAAGCTGGAATCCCGCAGTGCTGGAGGAAGCGACCGACTATATCGCCGATCACTTTGCCCTGCGGCAGGAGATGGTAACGCTGAACGCTGCGCTGCATACCGGCCTGCTGGCTACCTCTCCCGCGGAGAAGGTGATCTGCGGCACGGATGGATGGCTGTATTATACGGAAACGTTGGCAGACTACCAGCACAAGCCGGTGCTGACAGAGGAACAGGCGCGTGAAACCGCGGCCTTGCTGGCGGAGATGCAGGCGTATTGTGAAGCGCGCGGCGCACGGTTTTTGTTTACCATCGCACCCAACAAAAATTCGCTGTATCCGGAGCATATGCCGGGTCGCTATCTGCAGGCGGAGATGCCGAACCATTATGCCATGCTGCGTCCTTATCTGGAGGAGTACGGCGTGCATTATGCCGACCTGTTTACCTTTCTATCCGCGCAGGATGAAACGCTGTACCTGAAAACTGATTCGCACTGGTCCAACCGCGGCGCAGCGCTGGCGCATGATTTTTTGATGCAGCAGCTGGAACTGCCGCACACGGCATTTGCACAGGCGCCGTATACAACGGCAAATACACACCGCGGCGATCTGTACGAGATGCTTTATCCCGCCGGGAAGGCGCTCGAAGCGCAGCAGCAGTATCAGACGACTTTTTCGTATGTGCGGGAGCCGCGCACAGCGGAGGATATCCTGATCGAAACCACCAAGGCAGATGCACCGAACGGACGGCTGCTGCTGTGCCGCGATTCGTTTGGCAATGCGCTGCATCCGTTTCTGGCGGAGGATTTCCGCGAAACGGTCATCACCCGTCAGATGCCCTACCCGTTGGAGCAGGTGCAGGAAGGGGATACGGTGATCATAGAGATCGTAGAAAGAAATTTGCCGAATTTATTAAAATATGCGCAGAAATAAGGGAACAAAGACGGAGCGCTTTCCGTCTAACCCTGCAAAGACTGAAATAGAAACAGGGAGGATAACCGATATGATGAAAAAATGTACCGCGCTGATGCTGGCGCTTGTGCTGTGCGGCAGCCTGGCAGCATGCGGCGGCAATGCAGAGCAGCAGCCGGAAAAAGATCCGTCCGAGGAAAATCAGACGGTCGAGCCGGTGACGCCTGAGGAGAAACCGGAAGAGAACAAGCCGGAGGCGCAGAATACCGGCAGTACGACCGATCAGCCCACGGCTGATACCGGCAGCAAGCCGAGTGCGGACCAGCCGGCTTCGTCCAAGCCGAGCAGCAGCCAGTCCAGCTCGTCCAAGCCGAGCACGAATCAGTCCACTTCGTCCAAACCGGCTCCTAAGCCGGAGGCAAAGCCCGAACCCAAGCCGGAACCCAAACCCGAGCCCAAGCCGGAGCCGAAACCCGAACCGGCCGGCCCGACGGCGGGACAGGCCTCGGCTTACATCGGCGGCTCGGCTTCTGCCATGGAGGGTGCGATCGGTTCTCCGCTTTCCAAGAGCTATGCACCGAGCTGCATGGGAGAAGGCGAGGACGGCGTTTGGTCGTATAACGGCTTTACAGTTTATACCTTCCGCGGTACGAATGGCTCCGAGACGGTAGAAGCTGTACAGTAACAGTATCATAAAAGCGCCAAAGCAAAGCTTTGGCGCTTCAGCTTGTCGAAAAAGTCTTTGCGCGAGCCGCGCGCATCAAATAGAAAATGGCAGCAAGCTGCAATTTTCATAAAAACCCGCGACATGTGCGTGGGTTTTTATACAAGACGACGGAGAATTGTGCCCAAAGGGCGCGATTTGCAGTCGCAAATTCGATCGAAAGCGTGGTTTCGATCGAGAGACTGTTCGAAAAACGCAGTTTTTCGACAGTCTCAAAAGCGCCAAAGCAAAGCTTTGGCGCTTTTGTTTTGATTATAAGATGACGCGGCGCGGCTTGGCGGCAATGGCGCGAACCGGCCGGCAGGGCACGCCGACGGCAAGCATACCGGCGGGAATATCATGCGTAACAACACTGCCGGCGCCGATCACGGCATTGTCGCCGATGGTCACGCCCGGCAAGACCTGCACCCCCATGCCGATCCATACATTGCTGCCCACGGTGATCGGTTTGGCATATTCCAATCCGGCATTGCGCTGGGCAGGATCGAGCGGATGACCGGCGGTGGAAAAACAGCAGTTCGGGCCGATGAATACATGATCGCCGAAGGTGACTGCCGCCCCGTCGAGGATCACCAGATTGTGATTGGCGAAAAAGCCCCGTCCGATGCGGATATTGCTGCCGTAGTCCACATAAAACGGTGGTTCGATCACCGCATCCTCCCCGCAGGCGGCCAGCAGAGTGTGCAGCAGCGTCCGGCGCTCGTGTGGCTGTGTGCTGCGGGTCAGGTTATAGTCCAGACAGAGATCCTTGGCACGTCCGCGCGCGGCGATCAATTCGGGATCGAAATTGGCGTCATACAGCAGCCCGGCGGCTGCTTTTTCTTGTTCTGTCATAAGAGCACTCCTTAATTTTGGTGGCGAACCAGTTCATAGTCATCGCCGGAGCGATAGTAGGGGCAGGATTTGCCGCTTTGCAGCAGGCGGAAAAATTCATCCTCATCCAGATAGGCTTCGCACACATATTCATCCAGTTCATCATCGTATGCGTTGTAGGCGCAGTCCTCGCAGCGTCCGGTCACAGTGGTCACCTCGTTTTGCTTGATGCAACAAGCATAGCATATTTACGGAAAAAGTTCAAACGGATGCTTTCCATTTCAGGTGCACTGTGCTATGATAAAATGGAAAATTATGAAACAGGAGTGTGACCGCTATGAAGCTGTACACTTATCAGGGGCAGGACGGCGCAGAACATCTGGGCGTTGGCTTATCCGAACGGCCCGGACTGCTGTGGCCGGTCGAACAGTTTGGATGGTCCTTTGCGGATATGAACAATTTGATCGATCAGATGACCGCGGCGGAACGTGTTGCCTTGCAGCAGGCCGTGCAGACGGCAGCGGAGGAAGACGCGCTGCCGCTCGACCGTGTGCGTCTGCGTGCCCCCATTCCGCGCCCGCGGCAGGATCTGCTGTGTCTCGGCATCAATTATGCTGCACATGCGGTCGAATCCGCGCGTTTTCATGAGGATGCCTTTCTGGTTGGGCGGCAAAAGGCGACTTACTTTGGCAAGCGGGTCAGTGAAGCCACCGGAACCGGCGACCCGATCCCGTGGTATGAGGGGCTGGTGGACAGCTTGGATTATGAGGTCGAGCTGGGTGTGATCATCGGCAGGGACTGCAAAAATGTACCGGCGGAACAGGCCGGGGACTATGTGTTCGGATATACTGTGATCAACGATGTTTCCGCCCGCAATTTGCAGACCGCGCATAACCAGTGGTACTTTGGCAAATCGCTGGACGGCTATACGCCAATGGGGCCATGCATCGTTACAGCGGATGAATTCGCATTTCCGCCGGTGTGCACGGTGCGTTCCACGGTTAATGGCGAAAAACGGCAGGAGAGCAGCACGGATCTGCTGCTGCACTCCATTCCGGAGATTATTGCGGAGTTGTCCCGCGGGATGACGCTGCGCGCGGGCACAGTGATCGCGACCGGTACGCCGGCCGGTGCGGGAATGGGCTTTACGCCGCCGAAGTTCCTGCAGCCCGGCGATGTGGTGGTATGTGAGATCGATGGCATCGGTGCGCTGACCAATCCGGTCGGCCGGTAAGGGGGAACCGCTGTGGACAAGCCCAAACAGATGATCGTCGTGCGGCGTGATTTGAAGATGCGCAAGGGAAAAATCGCAGCGCAGGCCGGGCATGCCTGTGTCAATGCGGTGCTGGCCGCACTGGTGCAGGAGGGACGGCTTGGTCAGGTGCAGGCCGCCGGGACGGAGATCACGCTGTGTCCGTCCGACAGGCCGGCAACACCGCTCAGTGAATGGTTTGCACGGGGCACTGCGAAAGTGTGCGTATATGTGGATTCTGAAGAGGCGCTGCTTGCAGTCGACCGGCAGGTGCGGGAAGCCGGGCTGCTGTCCGCGCTGATCTGCGACAACGGCCTGACCGAATTCCATGGACAGCCGACCTACACCTGTCTGGCAACCGCACCGGCGCTGCCCGGGCAGATCGATCCCATCACGGGGGCGCTGCCGCTGCTGTAAGACGTTGGGATGTTTGCGCGGCGCGGGCAGCCGTGCTATAATGAATACAGGATATGCCGTCCGTGCGTTCTCGTGCGGTATCATCAAAAATAAAGGAGGGATCCATCCATGGATCAGCAGCTTTTCAACAACAGTCAGATCCTTTCATGGCTGCAATATTACGCGGAGCATACGCAGATCGATCTGCAAAAGGTCAAAATACTGGATATTACACGGAAGAATAAAAATCTGATCCCAACGGTGGAATCCCACGATGCGGTGCTGGTGTTTACCGAAGCCGGACACGCGGATATTTTTTACCGGATGTGGAACGCCGGTCTGGGCAGCTGCGATGTGTGGTACAACGACGGCTCAGACCCGTCCGGGCCGATCCGGCATGATAAATTGTGCGATATGATCAACCGTGGGATCAATGCTTCGGCAGCAATGCTGGTGCTCAATCCCAATGCGCGTTCGACCTATAAGATCGGGATGGAGAATGCGAACTTTTCGCGCGGGTCGATCCATTATGTCGGCAGCGAGATCCGGGCGGTCATTCTGAACAAAATGCATATGGCGCAGGATGACGTGGTATGTGTGGTTTCGGGCGAATCCATTGCGGTGGAAGCCGCGCTGATCGCAGGCGAAGGTACGGTCATCGCGGTGGAATATAACCAAAATGACCGCCGCACGCTGGAAGAGAATATTGAGCAGTTCGGCTTGAACAATATTTCGATCATTGACCATGTGGATGACCGAACCATGCAGGGGCTGCCGGCTCCGTCGCTGGCGTTCCTCGTGGCTTCGGCCAGCATGGAGCAGGAGATCGAATGCCTGCTGCGCTGCAATCCGCACATGGAGTTTGTGGTGTATACGCTGGACTTCCGCTGCGCCGCTTCGCTGCCGGAAATTTTTGCACGCTACGGCATCGGAGAGACCGAGGTGATCCAGATCTCAGTGTCCAAGCTGAGCCAGAAGCATACTTTTGAGGCGGAGCCGGCGCCGTGGCTGATCACCGGCCGGGCATAAAAAACGCACGGCGTCCGCCCGGCAAAAACAGTTGTTTTTGTGAGAAATGACGATTGACAGCGCGTTAACTCTTTATTATAATGAAGCAAAGAAATAAATCATCCCAAAGATGATGAGGGAGACAGTAGGTTTCGAACCGACCGCCGTAGCGAGCCGGGGCATGGTGTAAGCCCGGCGCCAGTAGGACGTTGCCGAAGATCACTCCGGAGTTGCAGCCCGAACCCTGCGGGAAGTAGGTGCTGACGGTTTTCCCCGTTACAGGAAGCGCGTATAACAGTATGCAGTAACGGGTGGTAGAACGAGGGTTTTACAGAGCTTTCGTCCTTTTACGGGACGAAAGCTCTTTTTATTTTCGCATCCGGCATGGCAAACGGGTAAAGATATGGAACAGGGAGGAAGCAGTATGAACAATATGGTGGAGATCCGCTGGCATGGGCGCGGCGGACAGGGCGCAAAAACCGCCTGCCTGCTGCTGGCGGACGCAGCATTTGCATCCGGCAAATATGTGCAGGGCTTTCCGGAATACGGCCCCGAGCGCATGGGTGCGCCAATCACGGCCTATAACCGCATTTCGGATGAACGGTGCACCATTCATTCCAATATTTATGAGCCGGATTATGTTGTTGTGGTTGATGAAACGCTGCTGCAGTCGGTCGATGTGACGCACGGCTTAAGCCCCAAGGGCGCCATTGTTATCAACACACATAAAACGCCGGATGAGGTGCGCCCGCTGCTGCGCGGCTATGAGGGGCGCGTGTACACGATCGACGCACGCGCGATCTCCGAGCGTACGCTCGGCAAATATTTTCCCAATACGCCGATGCTGGCGGCAATCGTTAAGGTAAGCGGTGTGCTCGATCCGTGGCGGTTCATATCCGATATGGAGGCATCCTTCCGGCACAAGTTTGCCACCAAACCGCAGGTGATCGAAGGGAATATGGAGTGCCTGACCCAGTCTTTGAAAGAGGTGCGCGGATAATGGCAAAATGTGCAAAGGATATTCATGAGCAGTCCCCGTGGCAGGATCTGACCCTGGGGGGAGAGGTTTACGAGGGCGGCACCGCCCGCCTGACCATGACGGGCGAGTGGCGTGCCAACATTCCGGTATGGCATGAGGATAAATGCAAGCAGTGCCTGCTGTGCGCGCCGTTCTGCCCAGATTCGTCCATCCCGGTTTGCGACGGCAAGCGGGCAGATTTTGACTTTGATCACTGCAAGGGCTGCGGCATCTGCTGGAAGGTGTGTCCCTTCGGCGCGATCGATTTTGTGAAGGAGGAAAAGTGATGAGCATCCGAGAACGGCTTTCGGGCAACGAAGCGGTGGCCTATGCCATGCGGCAGATCAATCCGGACGTGTTCGCGGCTTTCCCGATCACGCCTTCAACAGAAATACCGCAGTATTTTGCGCAGTACGTTGCCAACGGGCAGGTGGATACCGAATATGTTACGGTTGAGTCCGAGCATTCCTCCATGTCCACCTGCATCGGCGCGGAGGCGACCGGCTGCCGTGCGGTTACCGCGACCTCGTCCTGCGGTTTGGCATTTATGTATGAACTGTTGTATGTGGCGGCTTCTTCGCGTCTGCCGGTCACGCTGGCCTGTGTCAACCGTGCCCTGACCGGCCCAATCAATATCAACAATGACCATTCGGACTCCATGGGTGCGCGCGATACGGGCTGGATCCAGCTGTATGCGGAGAATAATCAGGAAGCGTATGACAATTACCTGCAGGCCATGCGCATTGCGGAAACGCCCGATGTGCGCCTGCCGATCATGGTATGTCAGGATGGCTTTATCACGTCACACGCGGTCGAGAATATCCTGATTGAGGAGGATGAGGCTGTCAAAGCGTTTGTGGGCGAATACCACCCCGAGCATGCGCTGCTGGGGCGGGAAACGCCGCTTGCAGTCGGCCCGTACGACATTTCGCCTTACTATATGGAGCATAAGGTGCAGCAGGCCGAGGCCATGAAAAACGCCAAGCGTGCGGTGCTGGATGTGGCAGCGGACTTTGAAAAGACCTTTGGCCGCAAATACGGATTTTTTGAGGAATACTGCATGGAGGATGCCGAGGTCGCGCTTGTGCTGATCGGTTCGACAGCCGGCACGGCAAAGGCGTGCATCGATCAGCTGCGTGCGGCAGGCCGCAAGGTCGGCCTGATTAAGATCCGTGTATTCCGCCCGTTCCCGGGTGAGGAACTGGCGCAGGCTCTTTCGCACGTCAAGGCTGTGGCTGTTATGGATAAGAGCGAAGGGTTTTCTGCTTGCGGCGGCCCGCTGTATGCGGAAACCTGTGCCGCCTGTTACGATCTGCCCGAGCGGCCGGTGCTGGTCAATATTGTTTACGGTCTGGGCGGACGCGATGTGGCAACCGAGGATATTGCCCGTGTGTACGATCATCTGTTCCTGCTGACCCGCAACGGCGGTCAGGGGCCGAAATATATCCACATGGGACAGCGCAGCAGCGAAGCGGAGGTGCTTTGACATGGCCTATAATCACAAAAAGGAATTGAGCAAACCCGAGCGCTTTGTCGGCGGACACCGCTTATGCGCGGGCTGCGGCGCGGGATTGGTGTGCCGCGGCATGCTGCGCGCACTGGATGAGGGTGATAAAGCGGTGGTATGCAACGCAACATCCTGCCTGGAGGTCTCGTCCTTCCTTTATCCCTATACGGCGTGGGAGGATTCCTACATCCACTCGGCATTCGAAAATGCAGCGGCGACCTGCGGCGGTGTGGAAGCAGCCTATAACGTGCTCAAGCGCCGGGGCAAGCTGGATGACACTTATAAATTCCTTGCGATCGGCGGCGACGGCGGTACATACGATATCGGCTTCCAGTCCCTGTCCGGCGCGATGGAACGCGGGCACGATATGGTATATTTCTGCTACGACAATGAGGCGTATATGAATACCGGTATCCAGCGCTCGTCCTCCACGCCGCGGTTTGCCACCGCAACGACAACACCGGTCGGATCGGTTTCCGCGGGCAAAAAGCAGAATAAAAAGGATCTGACCGAGATTATGGCGGCGCATCATATCCCTTATGTGGCGCAAACCACCTTCCTCGGGAATTTCAAGGATTTTCATGAAAAGGCGCATCGCGCGATCTATACCGAAGGGGCGGCGTTTGTCAATGTGATGTCTCCCTGCCCGCGCGGCTGGCAGTATTCCCCTGAATTGCTGCCGGAGATCTGCAAGATGGCGGTGGAAACCTGTGTATGGCCGCTGTATGAGGTCATCGATGGCAAGTGGCATTTGAGCTACATGCCGCGGAAAAAACTGCCGGTGACTGAGTTTATGAAATTGCAGGGACGGTTTAAGCATTGCTTCAAGCCCGGCAATGAATGGACGCTGGAAGCCGCACAGCAGTATGTGGATGAAAAGTGGGAACAACTGCTGGAACACTGCGGACAGCGTGCCTGATACAGCGGAGCGGCCATATGAAAAGGCTGCCGAAAAAGTATTTTGTCGATGGGTGCCCACAATACGCGCGGCAGCGCGCATAAAACAGTATTTGCAGCGCAAATGCATAAAAAGTCAGGACATGTGCCTGACTTTTTATGCTTTGCGAGAGAAAAAGTTTCTGTATAGGAACTTTTTCTCGTTTATGATCCGCGTAGTCCAAACATAGATTGTCGGAAAAACGAAGTTTTTCGACAGTCTCAGGCTGCCGAAAACGTAAGCGTTTCGGCAGCCTTTTTCCATTTGGTGCGGGTTATAATGACCTGCGGAAGCAGCTTCATTCCTCGGTGCGCAGGCGCTCCACCACGCTCTGCCGCGCGGTGCTGCGGTAAGCGGCCAGCGGAATCAGCAGCCCCAGCAGTAGGAAAACCGGCAGCAGCAGGGCAAGCGGCAGAATGGTGAACCGGTAAGTGAAAAACCAGAAGATGTTGGCGCAGCCTGCGCCGATCAGCGGCCCTGCCGTTACGCTGATGAGCAGGCTCAGTCCCAGCGCGAGCAGCGTGTAATACAGCCCTTCCAGCATCAGCATGCGCTTGAGCTGCCTGCCGGTCATGCCGATGGCCTGCAATACCGCAAATTCATGCCTGCGGGTGATGATGCCGGTCAGCACGGCGTTTAAGAAGTTGAGTACGCCCACCAGCCCGATGATCAGGCTGAGCGCGCCGCCCAGCGTGAGAAACATGGTGCGCATGCTGTCAAATTCAGCCTGATAGGTCTTTTTGCTCTCGTAGTCAAAAAGCGGCTGTACATTTTCGGTATAATCGGCAAGGAAGGCCTCCATCGTGTCGGCGGCATCATCCTCGGTGTCGAATACATAGGTCATCACCGAATTTGTTTGGGTATCCTGCATGAACTGCCCGGCGCCCATTACAAACTGGTCAGCGCCGTAATAACGGTAGTCGAGCGAGCCGGGGATGAGTACCGCAGCCACGACGGTGTATTCTGCATCCCGATAGACCTTGGCGCGCTCGCCGAAGCCGCGCTCACCGTTGTAAGCCGCATTCAACTGGTCGGGCGGGATGATCTCGCCGGTGTCGGTGTAGAAATACTCCACATCTTCCACATAGCGCAGATGCACCTTGTCGCCCACCTTGGCCCAGTGGGACTGCTCCCTTACATCGCCGTAGTCGTCATCCGTATAGACCGCCGCGACCGCGTTGGCGTTCGGGTCGGAGAGTGCGGACAGGTCGCCGTCCAGCACGGTCAGCTTGGAGAGGGGAAAGTCCTCCATGCCGTAAAGCTGGGCGCGGTCGGCCAGCCGTCCGTCCGGCCCCCGTTCGGCATCCGCTACCATTAGGTCGAGGGTTTCCGGTGAATTCCATTGCCCCCAATTCTTACGGTACCAGTCCTCGGTGATGAACTCCTGCACCTTCGATACCTGTCCGTAGATGCGGCCGGAGGCGGTGATGCCGTTCTGCGCGCTGATATCCGCAATGACGTTGTCGGGAACGGCTTCATCAGTAGTGCTGAAGCCCGAACCGGTTTGGAAATAGGCCGCGTCGCCCACGATGAAATCGACTGCCGACTTGCTTTCCAGATACTTATCCATATCAAAGCCGCTGGCAAAGGTATAGGTGAGCTGGGTCAGCACCACGGCCAGCGCAAGCGAGATGACCGTGACAAGGGTCTTGCTGCGGCTGCGGCCCAGATTCATCCACGCCATGCGGGGCAGACGGGCGCCGTAGGCGGCCTGTTTGGACGCTGTGTGCTTCCCCTTGGCGCGGCGGGGCTTTGCCGGGGCGGCATCGGTATAGCGCACCGCCTCAACCGGCGACACCCGCGCTGCCATTTTGCCGGGACGGCGGCAGGAAATGCGCACGGTAACAAGCGAAAACAGAATGGAAAACACAAAAATCAGCGGGCTGAGGGAAACGGTTTCATGCATGCCGTCCAGCCGTGAAATGATGACCGGCACCAGCCCCGCGCCGACAAAATAGCCGCCCGTCAGCCCGATCGGGATGCCGATGAGCGAAAGCACATAGGCCTGCCGACGGATCATGCGGCGGATCTGCCTGCCGGTCGTGCCGATGGTTTTCAGCAGGCCGTAAAAACGGATATCGTTCGTCACCGAAATCTGGAACACGTTGTAAATGATGAGATAGCCGGTGAAAATGATGAGCAGCAGCATGGCGGCAACGGCAATCACGGTCATGGGGTCAAGCTTTTCCGAAAACTGTGCGCCCGAGTAGCCCCAGTTGACGCCGATGTTGATATAGTTGTCCTCGCCCGCGTTGGCGCACTGGTAGCCGTGGTTTGCCAGTATCTGCTCCAGATCGTCCCGAATGTGGAACGCGCTGCCGAGCATGACGTCCAGCGACCAAAGGCCGGTCGAACTGCCGGTGGCGCCGCTGGAAAGGGCGCACAGCTCTTCTGCTGCCGAACGCGGCAGCGCAACGTGCGAGGCGACAACCGCGCTGTCGTACTCCCACCAGCCGGACAGGGTGAAGGTGCGCTCGACCACCTGACTGGACGAGGTGTTCCCGTCAATCTCGATGGGAAGGGTAAACTGTGCGCCGATTTTCGGCTCCACGCCGAGCAGGGAAAGCACACGGGTATCGGTTGCGGCCTGATCGGTGCCCTCGGCGGGCAGAGAGCCTTCTGTCGGTTCGATGAAGTAGTGCCGTGCCTGATTTTCGTCTATATAGCTGATCTCGATATGGCTTTTGTTGAACGGCGGGTCGTCGCTCGTCATGCCGACCAGCAGGCGTGTGCCGTATTCCTTGATGAGCGGGTCGTCTTTCAGCTCGTTTACCTGCGCTTCGGTCAGCTCCTTAAACGTGCCGTGGTTGTCGCCGCCCGCCTGCCGGAAGTTGCCCTGCTGAAAGGATTCATTCATCGAAAGGGCGATGGTGAACAGCGAGGTAAACAGCAGCGTGGTCAGGGCAATGGCAATCACCGCAATGATGTTGCGGGTTTTGGCGGCTTTTAGGCTGCGGTCGGACAGACGGCGGATGCATTTTTTGTTTGCTACCTTGAGCATGATGCGCGCCCCCCTTACGAATGGACGATCCGGCCGTCCTCAATGCGGATGATCCGGTGCGCAAGCTGGGCGATCTCCTCGTTGTGGGTGATCATCACAATGGTCTGGCCGAATTTCTCGCTCGTCACCTTGAGCAGGGCAAGCACGTCCTGACTGGTGCGGCTGTCCAGATTGCCGGTCGGCTCATCCGCCAGAATGATGGCGGGCTTGGTGGCAAGTGCGCGGGCAATGGCAACACGCTGCTGCTGTCCGCCCGAAAGCTGGCTCGGCAGATTCACAAGCTTGCTTTCCAGACCGAGCGTGCGGATGATCTCATCCACATAGGGGCGGTCGATCTCGCCGCCGTCCAGCTCAATGGGCAGCACGATGTTTTCGTACACGCTGAGTACCGGCACCAGATTATAGGCTTGGAACACAAAACCGATGCGCCGGCGGCGGAATATGGTCAGCTCGTCATCCCCCAACGCAAAAATATCGTTGCCATCGACCAGCACCTTGCCGTCTGTTGGGCGGTCAAGCCCGCCGAGCATGTGCAGCAGCGTGGACTTACCCGAACCGGAGGTGCCGACTACCGCGACAAATTCGCCGCTTTCCACCGAAAGATCGACGCCGGCCAGCGCGTGTACGGCGGTATCGCCCGCGCCGTATACCTTGCGCAGCGCCTGTGTCTGTAAAACTGTCATAAGAGAAAAACCTCCCCGAAAAAAAGTCTGTATCGCACCCTTGGGTACAATACAGACAATAACATAACAATCTGTCGAGAGCCTGTCGGAAATCTAACAGTTTTGTCAGGATTGGGACGGCTCTTGCGTTTTTTCGTATGCCATGGGCAGAAACAGCGAAAAGGTGCTGCCTCCGCCGGGACGGGACGCCGCCTTGCAGTAGCCGCCGTTTGCCGCGGCGATCTCGCGCACCAGATACAGGCCAAGGCCCACTCCCGGCGCGTGCCGCACGGCAGGCGAGCGGTAAAACCGCTGAAACACCCGGCTGTATTCCGCTTCGGTCAGGCCGATGCCGGTGTCGCTCACATCAATGCGGCAGAACAGCTCGTAGGGCGTGACCGAAACCGTGATGCTGCCGCCGGAGGGGGTGTATTTTATCGCGTTGTCGAGCAGGTTGTCCAGCGCTTCGCGCGTCCATTTGCGGTCGAAGCAGGCGTGCGCCGTTGTGGGCAGGGCGGTCAGCGCCAGCCCCTTGGCCTCTGCCGCCGCCGCAGCGGCGGAGACCGCCTCCCCGATCAGCTCCTGCAGGCTGTCCGGCTGAGGATGGACGGCGATCACGCCGGTTTCCAGCCGTCCGGTCTTGACGAGCGAAGCGATGAGGAACTGCAGCTTTTCCGCCTGACCGGTGAGCTGTTCGACGCAGTCGCGGCAGTCGGGCGGCAGGTCTTTGCTGTCCAGCAGCTCGGCATACAGCAGGATGGAAGCGAGCGGCGTTTTGGTCTGGTGCGAAATATCGGCGATCAGCCCCTGTACCCGTGCTTTTTCCTCGGCCAGATGCGCGGCGGAGGTGCCGCTGGCCTGCAAAAAACGCGCCATTTTGTCCTCCACGGCAGAAAGGCGGCTTTCATCAAAGTGCGAAGCGCAAAAGCTGCCGCGGATCGCATCGTCCAGCATGCGATCCAGCGTGCGCAGGGTGCGGCGCAGGTACAGGCGGTCGAGCAGAAGAACGGCAGCGGCAAGCACAATAGCCGCAGCGGCAGCATACATCATGGCTGCACCGCCCAGCTGTAACCCACGCCGTACACGGTTTTGATGGGCGCATGTTTGCCGAGCTTGCGCCGCAGCCGTCCGACCGTGACCGACAGCGCGTTTTCATCCACATAGTCGGCGCCGTCCGTCCAGATACGGTCGATCAGCGTTTCGCGCGGCAGGGTATGCCCGCGGTTTTCGATGAGCAGGCGCAGCAGCCGCTGTTCGGTCTGCGAAAGCTGAAGCGGTCTGCCCGCCGCGGTAAAGTCCATGCGGTCAAAATCAAAGCGGAAGCCGTCCTGCTCGAACACAGCGGGTGCAGCGGCGGGGGCGTTTCGGCGCAGCGCGGCCTCCACCCGGGCGCGCAGCACCGCCAGCGAGAACGGCTTGGTTACATAGTCATCCGCGCCGCGCCCCAGTCCGACGACGATATCGGTCTCCATATCGTTGGCAGTGAGCAGGATGACCGGCGGGCCGCCGTCTGCACGGATTTCGTCAAGCAGCGAAAGGCCGGAGCCGTCCGGCAGGTTGACGTCGAACAGGGCAAGGTCGAAGGCGGTTTCGCGCAGCGCCTGCCGTGCCGCGGCGCAGTCGGGGGCAAGGGTGCAGCGGTAGCGGTCGCCCAGCGCAAGCGTCAGCCCGCGGCCGAGCGCGTCGTCATCTTCCACGATGAGAATCTGGTTCATAGGGGTCACCTCACGCCTTATTGTAGCAGAAACGGGGTGTGTTTTCCATAGGGAAAACACACCCCAGAGACTGTCGAAAAACTTCGTTTTTCCGACAATCTATGTTTGGACTGCGCCAAACATGGACGAGAAAAAGTTCCTATGCAGAAACTTTTTCTCTCTCAAAGTATAAAAGCTGAGGTACACGCCCCCAGCTTTTATGCATTTGCACTGCAAATGCTGTTTGATGCGCGCTGCCGCGCGTATTGGTAAAACGCATCAACAAAATACTTCTTCGACAGACTGCGGGGTGTGTTTTCCATAGGGAAAACACACCCCAAGATTGCGAATTGCGTCCCACGGCGTAAAGACTTTTCCGGCAGTCTCAGCGGTGGATCTGCAAGGCACGACAGACCTTGTTCCGCGTGATGCGGTATACCACATACAGCAGGACGGAAACCGCTGCGATCACAGCAAGGCACGCGCCCATGCCTGCCAGCTCGCCGCGGGTAAAGCCGATGGGTTCGCCGTTGAAATACATGATCATCATGTAAAAAATCCAGATCAGTCCGGTGCCGACGAGCGCGGGCACAAGGAACACCCGGCTGACCTGTCCGCGCACCGAGCGGAAGAGGTAGGCGTTGGACGCGCCCAGATGCCGCAGGTCGTCATACACGCGGGCGTTGACGAGCGCAATGGTCATGCAGCGGGTAAAGGCGATGACGATGACCGCCGCAAAGCACACCACGGCAATGAAGATGAACAGCATGAGGAATACCGCCATAGTGGTGGTAAAGTCGTTTTGGTCAAGGATGCGGAACTGCGGCATGTATTTCCAGTAGGAGCGGAAGCCGGAAGAGTCGCGGTCGTCATAATCCGGTGCGAACAGACCGCGGGAAGCGGCTTCCTCGGGAGAATAGCGATAGGGCTCGCCCGCCTGTGCGGCCAGCGACGCTTCGACCTCGTCATAATAGTCCCCGACCTCAACCTCGGGGCCGGAACGGTCCACGATCTGGTCAAACAGCGCCTTGGCAAAGGGGTAGCTGCTGCCCACATCCGCAACGTTAAAGAACACATATTCCTCGCGCCATAGATCGGTAAGTCCCTCGGTCAGCACGGCGTAGTCCGCGTCATCCAGCACATAGCAGCCGAGCAGCATGGTGTAGCACAGCGGTTCAAGCGGGGTCACATCCATTTCCGCGCCGGTCACCATATTGGTCAGGTGGGTCGCGTCGCCGCCGGACAGATAGCGGGTGCCGCCCTCGTCATCCACGATGTTGGCGCACGCGCCCGAAGGAATATCCACGTCCTGTCCGGTCAGGGCGTTGTACGCGCTTTCCGAAAAGAAGGTCGAGCCGCTCAAAAGCTTTGCGTATTCGGTTGTGTAGGTGGTGCCGAAGCTGGTTTCGTTTTCGATGGAGTAGGTGCCGTCCCGTCCCAGCACGGCGGCGCTCTGCTGCGCCCACGAGGTGATTTTGACCGCCGCTTCATCGGCCAGCGTCTGCACCTCGTCCCGCTGGGGCAGGGACTGATCTGCACGCCAGTGATATTCAAAATCGATCGGGCGCGAGGCGTAGGTGTTTTCCGAGCTGGTGGACAGCATGGGCGAGTAGAACGAAGCAAAGTAGGCGCCTGCAATCAGCAGGGTCATCACCAGCATGTTGCGCACGGTTTGGCGGCCCTGAAATTTCATCATGGAGTTGGAGATGATGTGCTTATAGCGGTTTGCGCC
Source organism: Agathobaculum desmolans ATCC 43058 (assembly GCF_000701665.1). GTDB lineage: Bacteria > Bacillota > Clostridia > Oscillospirales > Butyricicoccaceae > Agathobaculum > Agathobaculum desmolans. Next base: position 18,606 of record NZ_JNJN01000008.1, read on the forward strand.
GCGCCGCCAGCCGTTGACTACGGTGTGCAGCAAAACCATGTACAGGCCGGCGAGGGCGGGCAGGTAGAAGAGTGCATCCACCGCGCCGGGGGCATACCAGTGCAGCACCCTGACGAAAAAGACCGGCATCATATAGCCCAGCGCCGCGCCGAGCAGCATCAGCAGGATGCCGACCGGCCCATACCAGCGCGCCACCGCGCGGATGGGTTCGGATTTGTGGGATTCCTGCACAATGTCGATGATGTTGGTGCGGCGAATGAAGCGCGCGGCGAGGAAAAACAGCATGACGATCACATAGGCAGAGAACAGCAGGGCAAGCAGATACGCCTGCGGATCAAAGCGAAGCGGCATTTCCTGCGAATCCACAAGGAACAGGCGGAAGCCGCGCCAGATGAGCCACGCAAGCGGTGCGCCCAGCACCGCGCCCGCAGCGCACGAGCCGAACGAGATCAGCGCAAGTTCGCGGCCCAACTCGTGCCGGAGCTGCCGGCGCGATGCGCCCAGCGCAAGGAAAATACCGGTTTCGCGTGATTTCTGGCGGAAAAACAGCCCTGCGGCATAGGTGGTAAATACCGCGCAGCCCAGCACCGCCAGTACAAATACCATCACAACCTGCTTGCGGCTGTCGCCGCCCTCGGGCAGGATGGTGAGAATGGTGGGCGAGCGCATCATGCAGGCGTAGGCGGTGATGAGCAGCACCGAGAAAAAGCAGCAGCCCGCAAGCAGTCCGTACTGTCCGCGGTTTTTGCGGCGCAGCGCTGCGTAGACTTCGGAAAAGGTTTTCATAGGTGAGTCACTTCCTGTCAAGGTAAAGTTATTTGCGCGAAGCGCATATCAAATCGGAAATTGCGGCGCACCGCAATTTCCATCAGCTTGTTGTAAAAGTTTTCGCGCCGCAGCGCGCATTTAATAGAAAATTGTATCAAGTTGTAATTTTCATAAAAACCCGCGACCGGCGCGTGGGTTTTTATACAAGACGACGGAGAATTGTGCCCGAAGGGCGCGATTCGCAGTCGCAAATTCGCTCGAAAGCGTGGTTTCGAGCGAGAGACTGTTCGGAAAACGAAGTTTTTCGACAGTCTCACAGAGGGTATGGATACCCCCTATATTAGTATTATTCGTTTGACATTTCGCGGATGGCGTCGAGCAGTTCATCCTGAAAAGCGCCGCGCGCCTGTCCGCCCTTTTCCAGCACATGCCATACCACACCGTCCCGCAGGATGACCACGCGGTCGCAGAAGGAGGCGGCGAAGGAATCGTGCGTGACCATAAAAATGGTCGCGCCAAGCGCCTGCCGCGCCTGTGTAAAGCTGTCGATCACGGCGCGGGAGGATTTGGAATCCAGATTGCCGGTCGGCTCGTCGGCCAGAATGAGCAGCGGGTGGTTGATCAGTGCGCGGGCGACTGCCGTGCGCTGTTTTTCGCCGCCGGAAATTTCGGCGGGATATTTGTTCTTGATGGCGGAAATGCCAAATACATCGCACAGGCTGTCAGCGTCGTGCTCCATGCCGCTGTCGACCTGACCGGCGATGATGCGCGGCAGCAGGATGTTTTCGTGCACGGTCAGCCCGTCGAGCAGCAGGAAATCCTGAAACACAAAGCCGAGCTTGCGGTTGCGCACCTCGGCCAGCGCGTCCTCATCCAGACGGGCGATCTCCTCCCCGCGCAGGGTGATGCTGCCGCTGTCCGCAGGGATATAGCAGGAGATGCAGTTGAGGAGCGTGGTCTTGCCCGAGCCGGAAGGCCCCATCACGGCAACGAATTCGCCCTCCTGCACGGAGAGGGAGACGCCTTTGAGCACCTCGTAAGTGGTTTTGCCTACTTGATAGGATTTGTGCAGATTTTGTACGTTTAACATGGAAAAATCCCCTTTCAGAACAGAATGAATTGCAAAACCGCGATCACCGCAAGGTGCGCGGGATAAAACGCATAAAACACCCATTTGGGAACGTGCAGGTCAAAGTGGGTGGGACGGAAGAGAAACGGCGCGGCGAACACGGCGAAGAACGACCAGTCGATGCACAAGCCGCCAAGCGTGAAATTCAGCGGGTCGCCCGGCTGCCCCATCAAAAGGCCCGGCAGGAACTGGGCGCAGTACAGCGCCGCGCCGATGCCCGGGCGGCTGCGGCACAGGTAGAAGATGAGCATATAGAGGATGCCGTTGCCCGAATAATCGAAATTCCACCACGAAACCACGAAAAGCGCTGCAAGGAACAGCCACCATTTGCGCTCCATGAAGCCGTACATGGCAAGCAGTGAGAGGAACAGCGTGAAAAAGATGTTCCAGTTGGTCAGCTCTGCCCAGAAGTGGTGCGGATGGAAGGCCAGCACATAAAACGGCTGGGAGAGCACCGCGAACAGCCCAAGCCGGAACAGGTATTTTTTGATATCCCGCGTATACAGCAGGCCGACCGTCATGCAGTAGCAGAAGATGGGGAAGGCGAGCCGTCCCACCCAGCGGAACCAGCCCACCTCGGGGAAGAACGCGCCGCCGATGTGGTCGATCAGCATGGCGAGGATGGCAATGAGCTTGAGAAAATTGGTATCCAGATTGGTCCGGAGCCGCGGCACGCCGTCCGGAAAGACGGGCGGTGTGCGCAGGACCGTGCGGATACGGGAAAGTGTGTGGTTTGCAGTCAAATGGATCGCCCCTTTTCTGGTTTCAGCATACCGCGGAAAACAGGCGAAAACAAACCGCCCTGCCAAGTTTGGCAGGACGGCTGTAAAGTTTGGCACGGCGGCGGGCGGCAATGTCAAGAATGGCGCAGATGCTGTAAAGTTTGGTTTGGAGAACAGGAGGGCTTGTGATATAATTTACTGCGGTAAATAAAGGGGGGATACCCCATGCTTCGCATCGGCATTTGCGATGATTCAGCGGAAGCGCGGCTCGGTTTGCGCGCGGTGCTGCAGCGTCTGCTGGAAAAACGCGGCACGGAATATACGACCTACGAATTTTCCTCGGGCGAGGGGCTGCTCGGCTGGCTGGAAAAGCACGAGGGCGAGCTGGAGCTGGTTTTTCTGGATATTGAAATGGCCGGTCTCAACGGAATGCAAACGGCGCGGGCGCTGCGCGCGCAGAGCGACAGTGTGCAGATCGTTTTTGTCACCGGCTACGCGGATTATGTGTTCGATGGGTACACAGTCGGTGCGCTGGGCTATGTGATGAAGCCGCCGCAGCCGGAGCAGTTGGATGCGGTGCTCACCCGTGCGCTTGCCGCGCTGTTTCGGGAGGCGGATACGGTGTTTCTGTGCCGCAACAACGAGGGGCTGTTCCGTATCCCCAAAAAGTCCATCCGGTATTTTGCGTCCGACCGGCGCAAGGTCACCTGTGTGACCCAAACGCGCACGATCCCGTTTTATGCCCGTCTGGATGATGTGGCGCAGACGGCGGGCGCATCCTTTGTGCGCATCCACCAGCGCTATCTGGTGCGCGCGGCCGCAGTAGACCGGGTTGAGGGCGGCACGGTGTACATCGGCGGGGAGGCGCTGCCGGTCAGCCGGTCGTACCAGTCCGCCGCGCTGGCCGCGCTGACACGCGCGGTGCTGGAATAGGGGGCGCGGTATGACGGCTGGGGATCTGATCGTCTGGGCGCTGCTCTGCATATTCGGCGGCATCCTGCCGGCGCGCACGGCGCAGTATTTTTTGACACCGTCGAAGGGGCGGGTGCTGCGCGCCGTGCCCTGTCTGGTATTCGGCGCGGCGCTCAGCATGCCAACGTGGATGGGGGACGGAAATCCGCTGTATTATTTTCCGTTTCTGATCGCCGCCTTTGTGGTGGGATACGGCGGCAGGCTGGCCGCGCGGCTGGTTGTGGGCGTCATCTTTTTTGAGTGGGTCATCGCATGGGGGATGATCGTGGATACGCGCGCGGTGCTGCCTGCCTCCGCAGATTACTGGGGCGCGATCCTGTGGAAACTTGCCATGTGGGCGGCGGTGTATGCGCTGGCGCGGCGGCTGTTTCGGGACGGCAAGACGATTACGCTGTCCGGACGGCTGTGGGGGCTGTTGGGATTGCTGGCGCTGTCGCCGCTTTTGAGTGAATTGGCGTTTTCCCTGTGGAATATCCGCGCGTATACACCGGAGGGTGCGGATGTTGTGCTGGATGCGGCGTTTTACACGCTGCTGCCGTTTGTTTTTGTCTCTTCGCTTGCGCTGCTGTTGGCGGTCGTGCTGCTGTCGCGCCATCAGGCACTTGAACAGGAGCATCAGCTTGCCGATCTGCGTGAGGTATATTATCAGGGCATCCGCCGGGAGCAGGAGCAGGTGCGCCGCCTGCGGCATGATATGCGCAACCACCTGACCGCGCTGTCCGGTCTGTTGGAGCAGGGCGAAACCGGACGTGCGGCTGATTATGTGCGCAGCCTGCAGGCTGCGTCCGGCACCTCCGGTGCCGGACGCTGGTGTGAAAACGATACAGTCAACATCGTGCTTTGCGCCAAAGCGTATGAGCTGGGACAGGCGGGACTGGAGGCGGATTTTCAGGTATCGCTGCCATCTGCGCTGCCCGTGCGGGATGTGGATCTGTGCGCCCTGTTCGGCAATGCGCTGGATAATGCGCTGGAGGCGGCGCGGCGGGCAGCGGAAAAGTGCGTTGCCGTGCGCGCCCGTGCGGATAAGGGTCTGCTGATGCTGCGGGTGTCCAATGCCTATACGGGCGTGCGAACCGCCCGAGACGGTATTTTCGGCACCACAAAGGCGGATCGGCAGGCGCACGGCTTCGGCCTGCGCGGCATGCGGGAGATCGCGGCGCGTTACGGCGGTACACTGGAAGCCAGTGCGGAAAACGGACGGTTTGAGCTGATCGTGTGTATTCCGCTGGCATAACACGCACAGGGCAAGCGGGGCGCTTCATGGATGCCGCCTGAGCATACCGTATCCATGGTTTGAGGTTGACAGCCGCTCCCATTCCCCTTATAATGAGGGAAACTATCGAATGGGAGGTTTCCTCTATGAAACGGTTGTCCGTTATGGCGCTGGGTGCGGCGCTGTCCTGCACACTGGCGCTGACTGCCTGCTCTGCCGCGTCCCCCGATACGGTGCCGCAGGATATGCAGCAAACCCCTGCGGCACCGTCCGAACAATCCTCTGCCGGGGTGCTGAGTGCGTTTTCCGCGACCGATCTGAACGGCAATGCCGTCGATCAATCGGTTCTGGAGGAGTATGACCTGACTATGGTCAATGTATGGGCTACTTTTTGCGACCCTTGTATCCATGAGATGCCTGCGCTGGGTGAGCTGGCGGAGGAATATGCCGGTCAGGGCGTGCAGATCATCGGCCTGTTGTCCGATGTAATGGATTCGGAAGGCAATATTGATGATGGACAGGTAAAGACTGCACAGGATATTGTGCAGGAAACCGGAGCAAACTACCTGCATCTGCTGCCTTCGTCCGATCTGTATGGTATCCTCTCGCAGATCTATGCCGTGCCCACCACATTTTTTGTAGATGCGCAGGGGAATCAGGTAGGGGATGCGATCGTGCAGGCGCAAAGCAAGGAGCAATGGGCGGAAACGATCGACCGGATGCTGGCGGAGGTGACGGGGTGAGCTTTCTTCGCCGCAACCGCACGGCAATGGTGCTGCTGGCAGCGGCTGCTCTCTTCCTTGTGCTGGGCGTAATGCGCGGGGAGCAGGAGATCGTGTTCCGCAAGGCGGTCAATATCTGTATGGAGTGTATCGGCCTTGGGTAAGTGGAAGGATAAGGCGCGCACGCTGGTGCAGCTTGCGTTTACCGCCCTGACAAACGGTTACGCCGCCGGTTTTGCGCAGGGAAGGATCTTCCGTGGCAGCAGCAAATTTGTATGCGTGCCGGGACTGAGCTGCTATTCGTGCCCGGGGGCGCTGGGGGCGTGTCCGATCGGCTCGCTGCAGGCAGTCATCACCAGTCGGGAGCATAAATTTACTTTTTATATCGTCGGCTTTTTGCTATTGTTCGGGGCGCTGTTCGGCCGCCTGATCTGCGGCTGGCTGTGTCCGTTTGGGCTGGTGCAGGATCTGTTGGATAAGATCCCGTTTCGCAAAAAGCTGCGCGCGCTGCCGGGCGACCGTTGGCTGCGGTATCTCAAATATGTAATTCTGGCCGGATTTGTGCTTGTGCTGCCGCTGACCGTGCTGGATATTGTAGGGCAGGGGCAGCCGTGGTTTTGCAAATACATTTGTCCGTCGGGTACGCTGTTTGCCGGCATCCCGCTGATCGCCTCCAATCCGCCGCTGCGCGCAGCGCTTGGCTGGCTGTTTACTTGGAAAACCGCGATCCTGATCGTCCTGATCGTACTTTCTGTTATCGTATACCGTCCGTTCTGCCGGTATCTGTGTCCGCTCGGCGCGATTTACGGCTTATTCAATCCGGCTGCGCTGTACCGGTTTCGCATCGATGCGGATCGCTGTACCCAGTGCGGTGCCTGTCAAAAGGCCTGCAAGCTGGATATTGCGGTTTACCGCACGCCGAACAGCCCGGAGTGTATCCGTTGCGGGGATTGCAAGCGGGTGTGCCCGCATGACGCGATCGGCAATGTTAATTTGCTGCGCAGCATCCCGCGCAAACGCACCCGGGGCGACCGGATGGGATGAGCGTTGGCAGACTATGAAAAATATGCTATAATAAAACCGTACCACTGCTGTGGACGGACCGTTGGTCACTTCGCAAACCATGAGGGGGAATTCTACTTGACTGCCATCTATGCCATACCGGTGTCCGCCGTCGATCCGGATGACAGCGCCGCGCGTGCGCGCCTGTCCCGCGAGCGGCTGGAGCAGATCGACCGCCGTCGGGATACAGCGCGCCGGCAGGGATTTGCGGCATCCTTGCTGCTGGAGTATGCGGTTGCCCAGCATTTTCCGTGGGTCGTGCATCCGCTTGCCCTTTCGATTGCGGACGGCGGCAAGCCGTATCTGGTCAGCGAGCCGGGCGTACACTTCAGCCTGTCCCACTCCGGCGATTGGGCGGTGTGCGCGGTCAGCGATCATCCGGTTGGAGTGGATATTGAAAAATGTGAGCAGGGCAGACGGGATATCGCGTCCCGCTTTTTCCACCGGGAGGAAGTGCGCTATCTGAACACGCTGCTGCCCTCCATGCGGGATAAAGCGTTTTATCAGCTTTGGACGCTGAAAGAGAGCTTTGTCAAATCCACCGGGCATGGGCTGGATCTGCCGCTGCGCAGCTTTTGGATCGATATTCGCCGTATGCCGCCAAAGCTGGACTGTGATGAGTTTCGCGGCGGCTACTCGCTGTTCCTGCCGGATTTTTCGGCTGCCGATTCGGATTACTGCCTTGCGGTATGTGTAGAACAGGCGGGTGCAGAAGCTCCTGCGGTGCATATTATGAAGTAATGAAAAAGGGACTGTTTGAGAACGAAGTGTTCTCAAACAGTCCCTTTTGATTATGCCTTTTGGTTTTCACAGGCGGCGCGAACGGCGGCTGCAAGCTGGTCTGAACAGCTTGTGCCCTTTCCGCCGCAGGAGATGCCTTTGAAATAACCTTCGATTTGGGAGACGCTCATCCCTTCGACCACGCGGCTGATCGCCTGCAGGTTGCCATCACACCCGCCAAGGAAGGAAACGTTATGTACGATTTCCCCCTCCATATCAAAGGAGATCCGCGCCGGGCATACGCCGCGCGGCTTATACTCAAAATGCTGCATGGGAATCGATCCTTTCTGTTTTTATTATAGCAGGCTGCGGATGTGTGCCGCCGCCTGTTCAAAGCTGTGGGCTTCAAAGTAGTCCCGTTCGTCTTCGGGCCGCGGCAGATGGGTCCAGTTGAGCCAGATGCCGCCGATCCCCAGATCGGTTGCACCTTGGATATCGTGCCGGAAATTATCGCCGACCATGACAGCTTCGTGCGGCAGGCAGCCGCATTTGTGCATGGCCAGCCAGAAGATCGGTGCACCGGGCTTGTCCATACCGGCTTCCTCACTGGTGACCAGATAGCTGATCTGGTCGGCCAGACCGAGCCGCTCGAGCTTTTCCATTTGAATATCTGCCAGCATATCCGTGCATACCGCCGTTTGGATGCCTGCCGCCCGCAGATCGTCCAGCAGTTCGGTCACGCCCGGGCGCAGCTCCATTTTGGAAAATACCGCCTCCCAGTAAACGCGGTGTGCCGCACGTGCATAGCGCACTGCGTTCAGTCCCAGCCGCTCGAGTGCGCCCTGTGCAAACAGCACGCGGTCGTGCACGGGAGGCATGCCGGGCTGCTGCCGGGCAAACCGGAGCCGGTTGGTGCGGAAGGCATCGGCAAAAGTTGTGCCGGCTACGCCAAGCGTTTGCTCCGCCCACGCGGCAAGCTGCTCCAGCGCATAGGCATCGCATGTTTTGAAGCTGCTGTATAAGGTGTCGTCCAGATCAAAAAATACCGCTTTCAGTCCCATAAATCCCTCACAAAAGTTTTTCATTATAAACGGCACGGCTGCCGCCCACAAATTTGGGCCGGCGGCGTGCGCAAAGCAGGATCGCGCTGCCGATCTGCTTAGTTTCGATACGCAGCGGCACCACGACCGGTTTGATGTGCATACCAATCAGCGTACCGCCGATATCCATGCCAGCCGATGCGGATTGCTTCAGGCTGTCCACCGCGACCGGGTCGGCAAACCGCTTATAGGCGGTTGTAGCAAAGGAACCGCCTGCCTTGGGCTGCGGCACAACATTGACCTCATCCAGCATAAAACGGCTGCATACTGTCCGTTCGACGATGAGCGCACGGTTGAGATGTTCGCAGCACTGGGCGGCGAGATCGATCTTCCGTTCACACAGCACGGAATAGATGCCGTCAAACACGGCCTCCGCGACCTCTACACTGGAGTGGGTGCCGATTTTTTCGCCTGAGATCTCGCTGGAAGAGCAGCCGACCACAAACAGGTCGCCTGCGTGCAGCTTAGCTGCGTCACATACCTGCTGCGCTGCCTGTGCAGCCTGTTCCCGAATATGAGAAAGCTCCATGATTTTACACCTCCGTTGGAATCGCGCCTGCAGCCGAAGCCGCAGGCCGTTTGGGTTGTTGCCTGTCTGCTTCCGGTGTGATGGCGGAAACCGGAAGGTGGTTTATCTTTAGTATAGCACAAAAGACTGTGCTTGTTAAGCCGCCGGCGTTGTTTTTCAGGCAGTGCGGTGGAGAGGCACCCGGCCGGTGCCGCAGGCATATGTTGAGGATGAGGCACAGCCTCAAACCGTTTTTGCAGTAAGGAGCGACCGCAATGAACATGATGAACCCTCAGGCGGAACAGACGCTGCCCGCGGACAGCATCGATCCCCGCCTGTTGTCTTTGGCCATGGCGTTCGTACCGGCGCAGAGCTTTGACACGCCGTATGAGCCTGCGCTGGCACTGAGCCGCGGCACGATTTTCCCCGCCCTTGATAAGCCCTTCCTTGGAGAGGAGGCGGTGCCGAGATGACCGAACGGGAAAAGCTGCTCGGCCGGGTGCGGATGTATGATTTTGCACTGGTAGAAGCCATTGAGTATCTGGACGGACATCCGGATAATAAAGCGGCGCTGGCATATTACAGTGATATGCGCACCGCGTTTGATAAAGCCGCCGCAGAATATGAGGACGCATTCGGCCCGTTGACCGCCCGTGAGGTGGACACCCGCAGCGGACATTGGCGCTGGATCGATGATCCGTGGCCGTGGGAAGGAGAGGATAACTGATGTGGTCATATGATAAACGCCTGCAATTCCCGGTCAAAATCAAAAATCCCGATCCGCAGACAGCCAAAATCGTGATGACACAGCTCGGTGGGCCGGATGGCGAGTTGGGTGCCTCCATGCGTTACCTGAACCAACGGTATGCCATGCCCTACAAAGAATGTAAGGCAATTTTGACTGATATCGGCACGGAAGAACTGGCGCACATGGAGATGATCTCGGCCATTGTTTATCAGCTTACCCGTAACCTGACGCCTGAGCAGATAAAAGAAGGCGGATTCGATGCTTATTTCGTCGATCATGCTACCGGCATCTATCCGCAGTTTGCTTCCGGTACGCCATGGAGCGCAATGACGTTTCAGTCCAAGGGTGATCCTATTACCGACCTGTTTGAAGATATGGCGGCAGAACAGAAAGCCCGCAGCACGTATGACAATCTGCTGCGCCTGATCGATAATCCGGATGTGCGCGAGCCGCTCAAGTTCCTGCGGGAGCGTGAGATCGTGCACTTCCAGCGCTTCGGCGACGCTTTGCGTGTGGTACAGGATCATCTGGATGCAAAAAATTATTATGCCTTTAATCCGGCGCTGGATATCCGCCCACCGGATACTTGGCGCAGACCGACACTGTCCACAGCGGATTTGTGTCGAGCTGCTACTCCGCAGCTTTCTGAACAAGACAGTGACTGATCGGATGCCTCCCCCTTGCCGGGGGAGGTGTTCTTTTGCTTTGTTACAGTGTGCAACGAGCTATAATGCCGGGGTCTGTGAGTAAAAGCATAAAAATAGCCGCCGTAAACCAGCAAAAAACGGCTTACAGCGGTTGTTTTGGCACCCCCGGCGAGACTCGAACTCACTACATTCCGCTTAGGAGGCGGACCCTCTATCCCGGTGAGGTACGGGGGCAGATAGAACCGATCGCTTGTGTACAGGGATAGTGTATACACGGCGGCATGGGCGATAAAACAATCGTCTGTATGCGGCAGCGGCGCTGCACACTTGAGATTCCAAGCATCCGATGCGGCAAAACACCTATTATATTACCGCACTTGGGGACAAAAGTCAATCCGGGAAGCGGCGGCATCCGTCTGTCTTTTGGACGGATGGGTTCCGATGCTGTTGATATTGCAATGCATTGATAGAAGCTGGAAAATGTGATAGAGTAAATATAAAGAGAAACTAGACCGGCAACAGGAGATGAATTGATAGGAAAAGGAAAATAGCCATACCATTTGCTGCTGTAGTACTTATTCTGATCGGTGTTGCCGTTTGGTATTATACCCCAATTGACTTAATGGATTTAGATGATAAAGAAGTCGTGGAGATTGCTATTTTTAATGGCAGTAGTGGAAATATGACACATATCACCAATAAAGAACAAATTTGATATATTATGGATAATTTGAATGATGTTGCGGTAAAGAGGTCAAAACTATCTGTTGGATATTCTGGATTCGGTTTCGAATTAACTATCTATCGATCCGATGACCGGGAAGCAGAGGATTGGAATCATTTTATCATCAATTCAAGTGATACGGTTAGAAAGGACCCCTTTTTTTATTCGGTTGCAAAAGGCAAGATTGATTACGGCTACATTGAGAATATTGCAGCATAATGCAGATCTATTTCTAAATATACAAGGCACGGCTTGCGAATCTGCTGTAAGATTGGAAGATATCTGCCCCCGTCTTTTTGAGGACTTATATATTAAATTCATTCAAATGGGAAGCGGACGTGCGGCAGTGCCGGCAAAGTGCATAGCAAAACTTTAACAGAATAAAAACATTGCACGGAAACCGAGAAAATGGTATGATAAAATTAAATAACATGGGGCAAACAGTGTGGTGCTGTAGCCCTGTTTTATGGTGAAGGAGGGGCATGTTTGTGAAACCAATGCATATCACCGAAACGGTGCTGCGGGATGCGCAGCAGTCACTGATCGCAACCCGGATGCCGTTCGATGATTTTGAAACGGTGCTGGATCAGATGGATCAGGCCGGCTATTACTCGATCGAGTGCTGGGGCGGTGCAACATTCGACAGCTGCCTGCGGTATTTGAATGAAGATCCATGGGAGCGTTTGCGTAAGATACGGTCGCACATGAAGCAGACGAAACTGCAAATGCTGCTGCGCGGTCAGAATTTGTTGGGATATCATCATTATTCCGATGATACAGTGCGCCGTTTTGTGCGTAAGTGCATTGAAAACGGAATGGATATCATCCGTATTTTTGATGCGCTCAACGATTTGCGCAACATTGAAACGGCGGTAGATGCGTGTATTCAGGCGGGCGGACATGCACAGGGGTGCATTTGCTATACGCTCAGTCCGATCCACAATCTGGAGATGTTTGTTTCGCTCGGTAAGCAGATCGAGGCGATGGGATGCCATTCGCTGTGTATTAAGGATATGGCGGGCATTATGTCGCCGCAGGAATGTTATGATCTGGTCACTGCGCTGCGGCAGAACATCAGTCTGCCGGTTTATGTGCACACGCACGCAACCACCGGGTTGGGTTATATGACCTACCTTAAGGCGGCGGAGGCTGGGGCAGCCGGTATCGACTGCGCTACCTCATGTTTCTCGGGCGGTACCAGCCAGCCGGCCACCGAATCTATGGTGTATGCGCTGACCCAGATGGGATTTGACTGTGGTGTGGATGCGCGTGCGCTGAATCGGATCAATAACTTTTTCCTGCCGGTCAAGGAGGAATTTTCTGCGAACGGCATGTTTGATCCCTATGTGCTCTCCACCAAGACGGATGCATTGGTTTACCAGATCCCGGGTGGTATGCTGTCCAATTTGGTAGCGCAGCTCAAGGCGCAGAATGCGATCGACCGGTTGGATGAGGTGCTGGAGGAAACGCCGCGTGTGCGTGCGGATTTGGGCTATCCGCCCTTGGTAACGCCGCTCAGCCAGATGGTTGGCGTGCAGGCAACGGTTAACGTGCTGCTCGGTGAACGGTATAAGTCGATCGGCAAGGAGATCAAAAGCTATATCCGCGGTGAGTACGGCAAGGCGCCGGGGAAGATCGCTCCGGCTCTTGCAGAAGCCGTGCTGGGGGAGGAGCAGCCGATGACCGGACGCTATGCCGAAACGCTGCCGCCTGAGTTTGAGGCGGCAAGAGCACATCTCGGCAGCCGTGCCCGCTGTGAGGAGGATGTGCTGTCCTATATCGCGTTTCCGCAGCAGGCGGAACAGTTCTTTGACCGCCGCGAACGCACCTTTACAGCGAGCTACACGATTAAGGAGGTCATCTGATCATGGTTCACGGTCCGCTTGGGATGCTGGATGCGCTGATGGTGGCGCTGTCCGGCTTTGTGATCGTTTTTCTGATGCTGGCGCTGCTGTGGGGGCTGATTCTGGTCATTTCACGTGCGATTGCCGGGATAGAGCGTCATCCGCAGCCGGTGCATCATCCTGCTGCTGCGCCGTCCGCTCCGTTATCAAATGGAGCACCTGCTGCGCCCGCGGCTGTACCGGTGGCACTGGAGGGTGTGGATGAGCTTCAGGCAGCCTGTATTATGGCAATCGTCAGCCACCAAACCGGAATTCCGCTGGAACAGCTGGTATTTCGGTCGATCAAGGCGCTATAAGGGGGAAGAAAACGATGAAATATCTGGTAACACTCAATGGCAAACAGTATGAGGTCGAGGTGGAGCAGGCTTCGGTCAGTGCGGTGGAGGTCGGTGCAGCACCGGCAGCACCTGCTCCGGCACCGGCACCCGCCCCGGCTCCTGCGCCGGCGGCAGCAGCGCCGGCAGCCGCAGCCCCGGCCGGCGGCGAGACGGTTTCTGCGCCGATGCCCGGTACGATTTTAGATGTGCGCTGTGCAGCGGGGCAGGCAGTCAAGACCGGTGACGTATTGTTTATTCTGGAAGCAATGAAGATGGAAAACGAGATCTGTGCTCCGCATGATGGTACCATCCGGGCAGTGCAGGTGCAGAAGGGCGCAGCAGTGGAAACCGGCGCGGCGCTCTGCACGATGTAACAGGAGGGCGCGAACCATGCAATTTTCCTTCTTTGGTGCATTGCAGGAGATTTTGGCCGGTTCGGGATTTGCCGCGTTGGCGGAGGATCCGCGTAAGCTGGTTATGATCCTGATCGCCTTTGTCCTGCTGTATTTGGGCATCGGCAAAAAGTTTGAGCCGCTGCTGCTCGTGCCGATCGCATTCGGTATGCTGCTGTCCAACTTTCCGATTACGGGCTTGCTCAATCCGCCGGTGGGCGGAAGCAGCCCCGGCATGTTGTGGGTATTCTATCAGGGTGTAGAACACGCGATCTATCCTTCGATCATCTTTTTAGGCATCGGTGCGATGACGGATTTTGGCCCGCTGATCGCCCGTCCCTCTTCACTGCTGCTGGGTGCGGCAGCGCAGCTCGGCATTTTCGCTGCATTTCTGCTGGCGCTGGCCCTTGGCTTCCCGGAGGCAGTTGCTGCGGCGATCGGTATTATCGGCGGTGCGGACGGCCCGACAGCGATTCTGGTGGCATCGCGTCTGGCACGTGATTATCTGCCTGCGATTGCGATCGCGGCATATTCCTACATGGCGCTGATCCCGATGATCCAGCCGCCGCTGATGCGCATGCTGACCACGCAGAAAGAGCGTGAGATCAAGATGGAGCAGCTCCGTCCGGTCTCTAAAGCCGAGAAGATCATCTTTCCGATTGCGGTTGCGACCGTTGTGATCCTGCTCATTCCGGATACGGCGCCGCTGATCGGCATGCTGATGCTGGGCAACCTGCTGCGGGAGTGCGGTGTGACTGAGCGTCTGTCCGATACCGCGCAGAATGCGCTGTGCAATATCGTAACGATTTTCCTCGGCTTGTCGGTAGGCTGCAAGGCGGTAGCGGATACGTTCCTTACATGGGAGACGATCAAGATCATTGCTTTAGGATTGATCGCGTTTACGTTCTCGACCTGCGGCGGCCTGATCTTCGGTAAGGTCATGTGCAAGCTGACGGGCGGCAAGGTCAATCCGCTGATCGGCTCGGCGGGTGTTTCTGCGGTGCCGATGGCCGCACGTGTCTCTCAGGTGGAGGGGCAGAAGGCTAATCCGGCAAACTTCCTGCTGATGCACGCAATGGGGCCGAACGTGGCGGGCGTGATCGGTTCTGCTGTTGCGGCGGGTTTTATGCTGAAGGTATTCGGCGCATAACACAGGATTTTGTAAATAAAGACCGGCATATGCCAATAGGCATATGCCGGTCTTTTTGTATGCAGTCAAAATTTTACGATCCTGTGATGGGGTGTTTGGTGATAGATTGTTGACAAAAAACGCGAAACTGGTATAATAAAGAAAGAAATGAACGGGTGGTCTTTATTGTGCAGGTATTAAAGGATGAACTGAGGCATAAGATTTTGGTAGAGGCGCAGCATTTGTTTTTGCAGCGCGGCTATGCGCGAACTTCGCTGCAAATGATCGCAGATAAGGTGAACATCAGTAAAAGCAACTTCTATCATTATTTCAAGAATAAGGAAGATTTGTTTTATGAGCTGACGGACGGAGCGGCAGACGGACTGCGCAAACTGATCCTGCGGCTGCGGGATAAACGCTTTGATTTGCATACCGGACAGCGGGAATATCAGGTGTTGCTGACAGAGGAGGTCATCTCCCTTCTGCTGGCAGAAAAATATGGACTGCTGCTGATTATGGAGCAGGCTGAGGGCACACGGTATGAGCATCTGCGTCCCAGTATGATCGATATGCTGGCGGCAAAGATTGCACCGCTGTTGGCAGATGAGGATAATGCGCTGCTGCTGGCACAGGTCATGGCGAGCAATCTGCTGAATGGTACGGTACAGATATTGAAGAACCGGGTGCGTCCGCGTGAGGTGCGGATGAATCTTAACAAACTGGTCGAGTATCATACAAGGGGAATCAACGCGCTGCTCAAGCAGTAGGGAAATGCGATGGATATTATTCAAAGGCGCTGCCATAGGGGCAGCGCCTTTTTGAAAAGGAAAAGCGACTATATATTCATTATAATGGATTAAGTACAGAAATCGACAAATAATTCGTTCTATCGTGCGATAAAGCGGCATAGGTTGGAAACAGTCATAGTGTCAGCAGGCAGGGGGGACGATGGTGAAAGGTTTACCGGAGGAGCGCACGATACGGTTGGCGCAGTACATGGTGGAGGAACGCGCGACCGTGCGGCAGACAGCGGCACGGTTTGGCATTTCAAAATCCACGGTGCATAAGGATATTACGACTCGGCTGAAAAAACAAAATGCCGTCCTGTACGAACGGGTGCAGGAGGTGCTGCGCACGAATAAGCAGGAGCGCCATATTCGCGGCGGCATGGCCACACGGGAAAAGTATCGGGCAAAAGCAGCAGAAAGCCAGTCGGCATCCCGTCAATAAAACCGGTCATCCTGTAGTGCAGGATGACCGGTTAGCAGCATGGTATGTACTTAGTGCAGACCCAACTCATGTGCGCAGGACGCGCAGACATTCTTGCCCTTGTAGTGGATGATATCTTTTGCGTTGCCGCAGAAGATGCAGGACGGTTCATATTTTTTCAGAATAATCTGATCGCCGTCTACATAGATCTCCAAGGCATCCTTCACGTCGATATCCATGGTGCGGCGCAGTTCGATGGGTAGTACGATACGCCCCAGCTCATCCACTTTTCGAACGATTCCGGTCGATTTCATTGAGAAACACTCCTTCATTTCTTTTCTGTCAATTCTATCAATGTTTGTATCACAACCTCCCAGAAGGGGGGATCGCGCGGGGAAAGGGGAAAGGTATCCATGCTCAGTTTGGTATGGGTCGGCTTTTTGGCAGCGGCACTGGTGTGCGGTGCGGCCTGTGGCCGGTTAGATGCCGTAACGGCTGCCGTCAGCACGGGGGCAGCGCAAGCGATTACGCTGGCGTTCAGCATAGCAGGCTTGATGTGCTTTTGGAGCGGCATGATGGAGCTGCTGCAGGCTTCCGGACTGGCGGATCGTCTGTCCCGTTTATTGATGCCGCTGCTGCGGCCGTTGTTTGGAAGCGCAGCCGAAGACCGGAAGGCCATGGAAGCAGTCAGCGCGAATGTTACAGCAAACCTGCTGGGGCTTTCCAATGCGGCAACGCCGCTGGGTCTTCGTGCCGTGGACCGTTTATATGCTCTTGCAGGGCGGCGCGGTGCACCGGACAGTGTGCTGACGCTGATTACGTTGAACACAGCATCGATCCAGCTGATTCCATCCACCGTAGCGGCGATCCGTGCCTCCTGCGGTGCAGCAGCACCGTTTGACATTATGCTGCCCGTATGGGGAGCATCTGCCGCTTCGGTGGTGGCGGTGCTGCTTAGTGGCCGGTTGATACGTCCACTGTTTCCGGATGAGAAATAATAGGAAATCTCCGGCTGCATTACAATTTGTATTATTGCATAAGCAGGAGAGGAAAAATGTCGAATTGCCTGTTATTACCATAAATATTTCCCGATTCGGGAAAAAGAAAATATATGAATGGGAAGAGGGAAATACGATGCAGAGTGTATTGGTGCCGATGCTGCTGGCAGGGATCGCAATTTATGCGTTGTGCAAAGGGGTAGATGTTTTCCCAACCTTCCTGCGTGGCGCACAAAATGGGTTGCAGACTGCTGTCAGTATTTTGCCGACCATGGTGGGCATGCTGACGGTGGTATACATGCTGCGCGCCTCGGGGGCGATCGACCTTGCTGCGGAGCTGTTGGCGCCGGTATTCCACCTGTTGGGCATTCCGGAAGAATGCGGTGCGCTGACGCTGCTCAAGCCGGTCAGCGGTGGCGGTGGATTGGCATTGGGCAGTGAGATCATGCAGCGGTGCGGGCCGGACAGCTATGCAGGCAGGGTAGCGGCAGTGATGCTGGGTGCATCCGAAACCAGTCTGTACACGATCAGTGTGTACGCGGGGCACATCGGGCTTCGTGGAACACGGTATGCTGTTCCTGCCGCATTGTGTGCGGATTTTACAGCATTTACCGTTTCTGCGCTGTTTGTGCGCTTGTTATTTCCCATTTAATTCATATTATACTGTGTTTTTTCAGTAATTACTATACACTACTAGGAATTTTGTAGAGTATACCAAACGACTATGATAATAATTGTGCAATATGTGAAATGGTTTGCAGGATAGGATGCACATGAAAAAAGGCGTTATGCACAATGCACAACGCCTTTCTGTTGTTTGGTTATTTAACGATTTCTTTACCGAAGGGGCCGTCGTATTCAAAGAAGCCCTTGCCGGTTTTTACGCCGAGCCAGCCGGCGCGCACCATCTTGCGCATCAGCGGATGCGGACGGTACTTGGGATCGCCGGTTTCACGGTACAGAGTCTCCATGATGGCAAGGTTGACATCGTGGCCAACCAAATCGGCCGTGTGGAGCGGGCCGGACTTCATGCCGGCGCCAAGCTGCATGGCAACATCAACGTCCGCAGGGGAGGCGATGCCGTCTGCAACGATGCCCATGGCCTCGTTCATCATCGGGATCAGGATGCGGTTTACAACAAAGCCCGGGCCTTCATGTACGGCAACAGGGGTCTTGCCGAGGGAGGTCATCAGGTCGAACGCAGTTTTGAAGGTTTCATCCGAGGTCTGGATCGCACGGGTGACCTCGACCAGCTTCATGATCTGCGCCGGGTTAAAGAAGTGGCAGCCAATTACCTTGTCGGAACGGGAAACGCAGGCAGCCATTTCGGTGGGCGAAAGCGCGGAGGTGTTGGAGGCAAAAATGGTGTGCGGCGGGCAAATCTTGTCCAGATCCTGCAACAGTTCCTTTTTCAGGTCCATGCGCTCCAGAATGACTTCCATAACGAAGTCTGCGTCGGCAGCAGCGCTGCGGTCTACCGAGGTTTTGAGTGCGCCAAGCAGCTCATTCTTACGCTCCTCGGTCATCTTCTCCTTCTTTACAAGGAAGGAAAGATCGCCGGTGATGGTTTTTACACCACGGTCAACGAATTCCTGCTTGATGTCGATCATCGTCACATCGTGGCCGTTGGTCAGGAATACCTCAGCGATACGTGCGCCCATGTTGCCGGCGCCGAATACACATACTTTCATGTTTATAAACCTCTCTCTCTCACTCTTGACGGATTGCGAATCGGCTTACTTGTTCTTGAACTCCTTCGCGGGCTTCTCCTTGTTCTTATCGAGGAAGTAGGCCATGCCATACTTCTGGTCCTCGGTAGCGAAGCACTGGCCGAAGCAGTTGCCTTCAAATTTGAGGGCGGAGTTCAGATCGGTCTGCATGCCGACATTGATCGCTTCCTTGCAGAGGGAAACGGCGATCGGCGCCTGCGCTGCGATCTCTTCCGCAAGCTTCATCGCCTCGTCCATCAGATCCTCGAGCGGATATACGTAATTTACCAGACCCATATCGAGCGCCTGCTGTGCAGTGTAGTTGCCGCGTGCCGTGTAAATCAGCTCCTTGGCCTTGCCCAGACCTACGATGCGCGCCAGACGCTGGGTACCGCCGCAGCCCGGGGTGATGCCCAGACCAACCTCCGGCTGACCAAACAGCGCATTGTCCGAGGCAAGACGGATGTCGCAGGACATTGCCAGCTCGCAGCCGCCGCCGAGGCAGAAGCCGTTGATCGCCGCGATAACCGGGCGCTTGAAGTTTTCGATCTTCCAGCAGACACGGTTGGAATCGTTGCCGAAGAACTTGCCCTCTTCCACCGTCATGGTGGACATCTGTGCGATATCAGCGCCGGCAACGAAGGAGTTGACCGTTTTGCCCTTCTTGTTGACGGTAGAGGAGCCGGTCAGAACGACACAATATACATCGTCCATCTTGCCGACCTCGTCAAAGGCCTCCTCCAACTGGGCGTACATGTCGGTGGACAGTGCGTTCATCGCCTTCATGTGCTCGATCTTAACAACAGCTACATGGCCCTTTTTCTCGATTACTACATCGGTCATTGGTAAAGACTTCCTTTCCAAAATAATGACACTGGTCGTTGGGAAAAGTGATTTCCCATGCAACATCCGAACCGGATATTGCAGATGAATAAAACGGAAAAATCATGGATTTTCCGTTTTTCCTGTTTCCCCACATCAGGCCGCACAAAAACGGCAAAATGCGGGCAGCCTGTACACAGCCAGATAATAAACCGTGACAGGGGATATAGGGGGTACAGGGTACCCCCTATATTTCATAAGCTTACTTGCAGAGCTCGTCGCGCTCTACGATGATGGCTTCGCCCATACCGCCGCCGATGCACATGGTAGCAAGGCCGAGGGTCAGGTCGCGCTTGATCATTTCGTAAATCAGGGTGGTGGTGATGCGGCAGCCGGCAGCGCCGATCGGGTGGCCGAGCGCAATGGCACCGCCGTTTACGTTTACGATATCCATGTTAAAGCCAAGCTCGCGGTTAACAGCGGCAGCCTGTGCGGCAAACGCCTCGTTGGACTCGATCAGGTCGAGATCGGCAACGGTCAGACCGGCGCGCTTCAGCGCCTGACGGGTGGACTCGATCGGGCCGACACCCATGATGGACGGATCGCAGCCGACAGAACCGAAGGAGCGGATCTTGGCCAGCGGCTTGAGGCCATGCGCCTTGACGAAGTCCTCGGAAGCGATGATCATGGCAGCGCCTGCATCGTTGATACCGGAGGCATTGCCGGCGGTAACGGTGCCGTCCTTCTTGAAGGCCGGGCGCAGCTTAGCCAGACCCTCGAGGGTGGTCTGTGCACGGCAGTGCTCATCGGTATCGAAAACAACGGTTTCCTTCTTCTTCTTTACTTCGATCGGAACGATTTCGTCCTTAAAGCGGCCGGAGGAGATCGCCTTGGCAGCCTTCATCTGGGACTCATAGCCGATCTGATCCTGCATCTCGCGGGTGATGCCGTACTGCTCGGCAACATTTTCCGCAGTGATGCCCATGTGGTACTGGTTGAATACGTCAAATACGCCGTCATAAACCATCATATCAACGAACTTTACGTCGTTCATACGGGCGCCCCAGCGCATGTTGCGGGAGATGTACGGTGCGCCGGACATGGATTCGCAGCCGCCGACCAGCATCATGCCGTTCTCGCCTTCGCCGGAGCGGATGATCTGGGAACCGAGGGAGATCGCACGCATAGAGGACGCGCAGACCTTATTCAGGGTCATGGCCGGGGTGGTGATCGGCATATCGATGCCGAGGGATACCTGACGGGCTACGTTCTGGCCTACGCCGCCCTGCAGTACCTGACCGAACAGCACTTCATCGATGGCGGTCTTGTCAACGCCGGCGCGCGCAACAGCAGCATTGGCAGCAGCAATGCCGAGCTGGGCAGCGGGTACGTCGCGCAGGGTGCCGCCATAGGTACCGATCGCGGTACGGGCAGCGGAACAGATGTAAACGTTCATGGGTCTATTTCTCCTTTTCTCTTCTGGTATATTGCCGGAAACCGGCTTTTATAATAGTAGCCTGCAAAAGCACGCTGTTAATATTTTATAAAAAACACAGTAGATTGCAAGTGCTTTTTGCAAAGTTTATCAAATGTTTGAAACTTGCCCAAAACATATACAGCATGCACATAAAATCCAATCGGGATTTAATCGTTTGCCAGCCCCATCAGCTCATCGCGGAAGATGCGTTCGTCCATCAGCTTGATGGTGCCGTCTTCCTGATAAGCGATCTGCGGTACAAATTCCATCTGATCAAGGATCTGGGTCTGCAGATCAATACCGGGAGCGATCTCGATCAGGGTAACGCCTTCCGGACGCAGCTCGAATACCGCGCGCTCGGTGATGTACAGTACCGGCTGATGAACCTTGTTAGCATAGATGCCGGAGAAGGTGATGTGCTCAACTTCCTTAACGAACTTCTTCTTTTCGCCTTCCTGCAGGATGTTGATCTTGCCGTCCGCTACTTCTACCTTAAGACCCTTGGCGGTGAAGGTGCCGCAGTAGCAGACCTTCTTGGCGTTCTGGGTGATATCAACAAAGCCGCCGGAGCCTGCCAGACGGGTGCCGAATTTGGATACATTCAAGTCGCCGTTCGGTGCGGTTTCCGCCAGACCGAGGAAGGCAATATCCAGACCGCCGCCCTGATAGAAGTCGAACTGTACGTTATGCTCAAGGATGGCTTCTGCATTGGCGGAAGCGCCGAACTGCGGGCCTGCCAGCGGGATGCCGCCGATCGGGCCGGCCTCGACGGTCAGCGTCATCTTATCTGCGATGCCCTCTTCTGCTGCAACGCTGGCGATCTGCTCCGGCATACCGGTGCCGAGGTTGACGATCGCATCGTTCGACAGCTCCATCGCCGCACGGCGGGCAACGACCTTGCGCTGGTTGAGCGGGATCGGCGGGATCGCATCAAGCGGGATGGTGTATTCGCCGGCAGCAGCGCCGTCGTACGGTACACCGATGCACTGCATGTTGTCCTCCGGCTCGCCGACAACAACGGCATCAACATAGATGCCGGGGATCTTGACGAGCTTGGGATCGAGCGAACCGGCCGCTACGATCTTTTCAACCTGTACGATGACCTTGCCGCCCGAGTTCTTGCACGCCTGTGCCATGGCGGTGGAGTCCAGCGGGCCAACCTCGCGGTGAACGGTGCAGTTGCCGCGCTCGTCGCAGTAGGAGGCACGCAGGAAAACGACATTGATCGGGAAGCCCTTATACAGCAGGCGTTCCTGACCCTCGATCTCGATCAGCTTGACCAGATCTTCCTTCGTCACATCATTCAGCTTGCCGCCGCCGTTGCGGGGATCAGCAAAGGTGTAAAGGCCAACATGGGTAATGGTGCCGATGTTGTGCGCTGCAATATCGCGGTACATGTGCGCGATAACACCCTGCGGCAGGTTGTATGCCTCGATTTTATTTTCGAGCGCCAGCTTGCCCAGTCCGGGGGCACGGTCCCAGTGTCCGCCGACCACGCGCTTGACCATGCCCTCGTGGGCAAAGTGGTCACCGCCCGAGCCGGGGGTGCCGCGGAAGCCCTGACCGGCTGCGTAGAACAGGGTCATGTTATTCGGATGACCGGTCTCTACAAAGCGCTTCTCCAGAGCCTTGGAGAGAGTCTCCGGGCAGGCGCAGCTAACGAAACCGCCGGTAGCGATGGTATCGCCATCGTTTACCAGAAGGGCGGCCTCCTCCGCCGTCAGAACTTTTACTTTCTTCATGTCAATCAATCCTTTTTGTGTTTTTCTAAGGTTTGAATTTCGCGAATGACACTGTGCACATCCTCTGCGGAGACAGAGACGAGCCGGATGTCGGCGTCAATATCCTCGTAAAGGTATTCGCAGCCGGTGCAGCCGCGCAGGATCACGAGCACGTCATAGTGCACGCCATCCTCCGGCAGGGAGAAGCTGGCCGTGCCGGACAGTGCTTCGCGGATCGTGCGGTAGGCTTCGCCGCGGTCATACCGCGGGTTGCAGCCGCCGCAGAACTTTACGGTGCATTGCAGCACGGTGCATGGCTCCTTTCTTTTGCCGATTGCAAACATAGGCACTCATGGAATGACCGTGAGTGCCTATGCTTCGCGCAAAAATTACTGGATGCGGGCAATCTTCTTGGCCAGTTCCTTCTTCATTTCGAGGTTGGACTGACGGGCGATCATGATGCGCTGCGCCTGCGGGGAACCTGCGCCGTGCATGGATTCCGGCAGGTAGCCGACAGCGGCGGTGCCCATGGTCATGTTCTCGATCAGGCGGAGGACACGCATACGATCCTCGGTCGGAACGGAAGCAACACCCTTGAGGTACTTTTCGATGTAATCATGGGTTGCCGGGTTACGGTAATCCGCCTCAGAGGGCTGGGTCACCATAATACCGCCAGCCAGATCCTGTGCCAGACGAGCGATTTCATACGGGAAGCGGGTGACGTTCTGCTTGCAGACATTTGCCAGCAGCAGGTCGATCAGGTAGTTGCCCGCCTTGGTCTTGGTGCCCTGCGAAGAGCAGGCGATACCGCAGCAGTACAGGGTCTCGTTCAGGTGGGTCATCTCGATCAGCTTATCCTTTACATGGGACGCCTTGGAGGAACCCGCCATATCACCGGCCAGTGCGGTCGCGCCGATCAGCACGTCGCCTACGCCGACCTTGCAGCCGCCGTAGCTCTGACGGTGATAGCCTGCGAAGCGCTCAACGATCATGCCGGCAAACTTAACCTCGCCGTTGAGGAAGATGCGGTCGTTCGGAACGAACACGCGGTCGAAAATAACCAGAACCTCGTGGCCGCCGTATACCTTGTTGCCTACGTCGATATCGTTGTACTGCTCGGTCTTGCGGGTATCGCAGGACTGACGGCCGTAAATCAGGGTGATGCCCTCAGAATCGGTCGGAACGGCGAAGGAGATCGCGTAGTCCTCATCGCCTTCACGCATGGAGATGGTCGGCATGACCAGCACCTCGTGCGAGTTGACAAAGCCGGTCTGATGTGCCTTGGCGCCGGTAACGTATACGCCGTCCGCGGTGCGCTCGACAACGTGCAGGTACAGATCGGGATCGGCCTGCTTGGACGGAGCTAGGCTGCGGTCGCCCTTGACGTCGGTCATGGCGCCGTCAACGGCAAGATCCTCGTCCTGTACGCGGGTCAGGAACTTAACGAAGTTCTCGTGGTACTTGGTGCCGCAGGCTTCGTCGATTTCGTAGGTGGAGGAGAACACGGCGTTCATCGCGTCCATGCCGACGCAGCGCTGGAAGCAGGCTGCGGTCTTCTGGCCGAGCAGGCGCTGCATCTTGACCTTCTTGATCAGGTCGTCGGTCGACTGGTGCATGTGGGTGAAGCGGTTGATCTTCTTGCCCGAAATATGCGAGGTAGCGGTCATCAGATCCTCGTACTGGGGATCTTCGGCCAGCTCATAGGTAGCGGCGAAGGAATTGAGGGAGGGGCGGATGATCTCGTTATCTACGGGGTTCTCCACCTTCTCGCCGAACATGTACAGGTTGAGGTGCAGTTTGCGCAGGGACTCGATGTACTGCTCTTTGGTCATCATAGTGATCAAGTTTCCTTTCTTTTTGTGTTTTCAGTGAAGTGGGTCGCTTATACTGAAAAAAGGCGGGGAACGCGGGGTTCCCCGCCTGTATCAGGCGAAACGCTTAAATCAGAAGCACTCGCGGTATACGCGCTCGCTCAGCTCGATGCTCCACGGGCGGTAGGAGTTGGTGATCAGACGCTGCTGGTTTGCATCAACAGAGAGTGCAAAGCTCTTTACGTCCTCATCCTTAAAGCCGTACTCGTGCAGGGGCTTGAGCGGCAGAACCTTCTCGAGGGTCACGTTCAGGGTGCGCAGTGCATCATCCTTGGTGCAGCCGAGGCAGCGTGCAACGATTTCCTTGAACTTGCCGAGCTCGCCTTCCGGATTGTACTCGTCGTACATCTCGAGGATCTTGCCGAACAGAGCATAGTTGGACTCGCCGTGCGGTACGTGGTAGGTGCCGCCGAGCGGGAAGGACATGCCGTGCACGGTAGCGCAGCCGGCCTTCAGGAAGGCGATGCCTGCGAACAGGGAAGCGGTAACGAACTCGCCGAGGTAATCCATGCGGGCATCCGGGCCTTCGAGCGCGATGCGGCGGAAGCCTTCGAGGATCATCTCCGTTGCCTTGACTGAGTACATCTCAGAGGTAACGGTCTTGCGGTGCGGGGAGAGGAAGGACTCAGTCGCGTGGATCAGCGCGTCGATCGCAGAAGCGGCGAACGGCTTGTACGGCAGGGTCTTGAGCAGATCCGGGATCAGGCAGACCTTGTTCGGGATGATGTCGTCGGAAACCAGGCCGAGCTTGGTCTCGCCGCCGGTCAGAACGCCGTCCTTCTCATCCTTAACGATGGCAACCGAGATGTTGGTAACCTCGGAACCGGTGCCGCAGGTGGTCGGGATCGCGATAACTTCCTTTTCATGTACAACAGGCTCGCGCTTGAAGTACAGCTCATGTACAGAGGACGGACGCTTGCAGCCAAGCAGCTTGCAAAGGTCCATGATAGCGCCGCCGCCGACAGCGATGACGCGGTCGTAGGAGTCGTACGGAATGGCTTCGTACATGGTTTCGATCATCGCCTCGGAAGGCTCGCCTACACCGAACTTCTCCTGGAATACGAACTTGCTCGGCAGGCCAAGCTCCTCCATGAAGGGCTTGTAGATAAACTCGTTGGTGAGGACAACGTCGCGCTCGCCGAGCTTGAACTTCGCTGCGAAATCAGCAAAGTTAGCAAACTTGTAAATGGTCGGGGCAATGACGATCTCTCTCTTGTCCTGCATCAGGGAAGCGCTGAAAGCATCCATAGCCATAATTGAACATCTCCATTTCTAAAATTTTATAAAAGGCCGTGCGGGCTTTTTATGCGTTTGACAGGCCGTAGCTGTCCTGTGCCTCTATTGTAACAAATCGGCGTCAGGAGTTCAACACAAATAACCAAAAAAATCATCAGAAATTAACCAATCATTCCTGTACAAATAGACAATAAAAAATCCCGCATGTTCAATACGGGATTATTTTATCGCATTTATGCGTATTTGTAAATGGTTTGATGGTGAAAACCACCGAAAAGTTTTTGCATTGATTTCCGTTCTTTAGCTGTTTTGTGAAAAACGGCTCAAAAATGCACGGGTACGCTCATTTTTGGTATTTTCGAACAGGTCGGTGGGGGTGCCCTCCTCCACGATAACACCGCCGTCCATGAACAGCACGTGGTCGGCCACATCGCGGGCGAAGGCCATTTCGTGTGTGACGATGATCATCGTGGTGTGCTGATCCGCCAGCGAGCGGATGACGCGCAGCACTTCGCCGGTCAGCTCCGGGTCGAGCGCGGAGGTCGGTTCGTCAAAGCACAGGATATCAGGCTGCAGGGCAAGGGCGCGGGCGATCGCCACGCGCTGCTGCTGCCCGCCGGAAAGCTGGTGCGGATAATGGCTCATGCGCCCCTCCAGACTCATCTGGCTGAGCAGACCGATGGCGCGGTGCTCGATCTCCTCATGGATGGCGTGTTTGTTCTGCTTATAGTCGGGGCGCTCCTTGGCCAGCAGCAGGCTGGCGAGCATCACGTTTTCCAGCGCGGTATACTGTGGGAACAGATTGAAGGACTGAAAAACCATGCCGAAATGCAGCCGCTTTTTGCGGATCTCCGCATCGCTTTGCGAGGCGTGCTCACTGGCATCGAACAGGGTTTCACCGTTCACAATGATGCGGCCTGCGTTCGGCGTTTCCAGAAAATTCAGGCAGCGCAGCAGTGTGGTCTTGCCTGAGCCGGACGAACCGATCACAGCAAGCGCCTTGCCGCGTTCGAGTGAAAAGCTGATATCGTTCAGCACCTGTGTGGAGCCGAAGCTCTTGTGAATGTTTTGTACTTCTAAAATGGGCATAGCGGCTCCCTCCTTACCGGAAATAGTCAAGTTTGCGTTCCAGCCGTTCGAGCAGTACGGTCAGAATACCGTTGAAGATCAAATAATAGATAGCGGTGAAAAACAGCGGCCAGATCACGCCTGAAATGCCCTGTGAGCCTTTCATAAAGGCCTGACCGGCCCAGATGATCTCCTGCAGGGCGATAATGCGGGCCAGCGAGGTATCTTTGACCAGCGTGATGATCTCGTTGGACATCGGCGGCACGATTCGCTTGATCATTTGCAGCAGCGTGACCTTGAAAAAGATCTGCCGGCGGGTCATGCCGAGCACCAGACCGGCTTCCTGCTGTCCGCGCGGTACGCCCTGAATGCCGCCGCGGTAGATTTCGGAAAAATAGCAGGCGTAATTGAATACAAAGGCCACGGCGGAGGCGGTGAAACGCCCGGCTTCCGAGCCGCCCCAAATCGGATTGCCCAGCACCAGACCGGGGAAATAGTAGATGATCAGCAGCTGGATCATCAGCGGTGTGCCGCGCACGACCCAGACGACCAAACGGGTCAGCGCGCGGATCGGGCGGATGTTGGACAGCCACTTGCCGAAGCGGCCCTGCGGCGCAAGCCCAACGGCGGAAAACAGCCAGCCGAGGGGACGCCAGTTGTTCATGGAGCCGAACGAAATGATCAGGCCCAGCGGGATCGCACCCAAAAGGGTCACCGCAAACAGCTTTAAGGTTTGCACAAAGCCGACGTTCAGCGCATGGATGACGATCGGCAGGTGCTCGGGATTGATATTCATACAACCATCCTGTCTTATAAAATTAAAATACGGGTGTTTTCACAGTAGGGGGATACGGAGAAACGCGCAAAACCCACGCACATGTCGCGGGTTGGACGGCCTGCCCGGCAGTGGGGCCGCATGGCACGGGGACTGCCTGAAAAAGGAAGCTTGGGCAGACAAACGGCAGAGAGCGGTTTCCCGCTCTCTGTCCGTAATCGGTATGGGATTTACTGCTCGATCAGCGCGGCCTGCACACCGTACTGTTCGGCAATTTTCATCATGGTGCCGTCTTCATAGCAGGTTTTAAAGAACTCGTTGAGCTTTTCCGTCAGATCGGAGCCCTTGCGGAAGCCAACGCCGTATTCCTCGCTGTTCAGGCCGACCGTGTAGGTCAGGTTGGCGTAGCTGGTGCCTTCGCCCACCATGGCAGCAGCCATCAGCGAGTCGATCACAGCGGCCTCTGATGTACCCGAGGCAACCTCCATCAGGGCGGTCGCCTGATCAGCTACTTCGGTAAAGGAAGCGCCCAGTGCTTCTACCTCATCCTTGCCGGCTGAGCCGGTTTCCACCGCGAAGGACAGGCCCTTTACGCTTTCCGCGTCCTGATAATCCGCAGCCTTGTCGCTGGGGACGATCACGACCTGCGCATTGCTGCAGTAGGCGTTGGAGCAGGACATGGCGCTCTTGACCTCGTCGGTCAGCGTCATGCCGTTCCACACTACGTCGATGGTTTTGCCGTCCAGTTCCATGACCTTGCTGTTCCAGTCGATGAGCTGGAACTCCGCCTTTACGCCGAGGCTCTCGGCAAAGGCCTTGGCAAGATCGGCGTCAAAGCCGATCCATTCACCGCTTGCGTCCTGATAATCCATCGGCTCAAATTCGGTGATGCCGACGACCAGCGTGCCCTTATCCTGCACATAGGCCAGATCGCTCTGCGCTGCATCTGCGCCGCTGTCTGCTGCGCCGCCGTCCGCGTTGTTATTGCTGCTGCCGCAGCCGGCGAGCAGGGTGGCGGTCATCGCGCCGGTGAGAAGAAGTGCCAATAGCTTTTTCGTTTTCATGAGGTACCCTCCTGATCGGCAGCCTGCTTGGCTGCCCTGTGAAATTCTTTTACCATTGTACCACTTTATTTAAGAAAATCAAGAAAAACTTTTGGAGCGGTTTTGGGTTTCTTTTGGTATTATGTGGCACCCTGCTTGACCTTGTGAAAATTGCATAGTATACTCATGTAGTATCCGTGTTCGTTATTGGGATATTACAAAAAAATAAATTGAAATATATGTAAGTGGAGGGTCAGGTAAAATGGATTACACGGCACTTTATCAGAGCAAATTGACAACGGCGGAAGA
The DNA here is from genome assembly GCF_000701665.1 of Agathobaculum desmolans ATCC 43058. Taxonomy (GTDB): domain Bacteria; phylum Bacillota; class Clostridia; order Oscillospirales; family Butyricicoccaceae; genus Agathobaculum; species Agathobaculum desmolans. Next base: position 47,621 of record NZ_JNJN01000008.1, read on the forward strand.
GGCCGTAAAAGTAGTAAAATCGGGTGATTGGGTGGATTACGGCTGGTGCGTCGGCACGCCAGACGTACTCGATCAGGCGATGGCCAAGCGGCTGCCCGAACTGCACGATGTAAATTTCCGCGGCGGCGTGCTCATGCGCGTGCCCGCGATCTACCAGATCGAAGATCCCGCGGCGCACATGACATGGAACTCCTGGCACATGTCGGGGATCGAGCGCAAGTTCATTGCGACGGGCGCAGGCTTCTACGCGTCGATGCGGTATTCTGAGTTGCCGCGATTCTACCGTGAAAACATCGGCCACGTGGATGTGGCGATGCTGCAGGTTGCGCCGATGGATGCGCACGGCTATTTCAGCTTTGGCCCGCAGGCTTCGCACCTGCGTGCGGTGTGCGATGTGGCGGATAAGATCATTCTGGAAGTGAATGAAAATATGCCGCGCTGCCTGGGCGGTATGGAGGACTGCATCCACATTTCCGAGGTGGATATGATCGTGCAGGGCGATAACGCGCCCATGCCGCAGCTCGGCTCGGTACCCGCGACCGATGTGGACCGCAAGGTGGCGGAGCTGATCGTGGCACAGATCCCGAACGGCGCCTGCCTCCAGCTTGGCATCGGCGGCATGCCGAATACCGTAGGTGCGCTGATCGCCGAGTCGGATCTGAAGGATCTGGGCGTGCACACCGAAATGTATGTGGACGCATTTGTGGATATTGCAATGGCAGGCAAGATCAACGGCTCGAAGAAAATGATCGACCGCGGCCGTCAGGCCTATGCTTTCGCAGCGGGTACGCAGAAGTTGTATGATTACCTGAACGACAACCCGCAGTGCGCATCGGTACCGGTCGATTATACCAATGATGTGCGCGTGATTGCGCAGATCGACAACTTTATTTCGATCAACAACGCGGTCGATATCGACCTGTACGGTCAGGTGAATGCGGAATCGGCCGGCACTAAGCAGATCTCCGGTACCGGCGGCCAGCTTGATTTCGTAATGGGTGCGTACCTTTCCAACGGTGGCAAGAGCTTTATCTGTCTGTCCTCCACCTTTAAGCAGAAGGACGGCACGCTGGCTTCCCGTATCCGCCCGACGCTGTCGAACGGCTCGATCGTGACCGATCCGCGCTCGGCTACCCAGTATGTGGTCACCGAGTACGGCATGGTCAACCTTAAGGGCAAATCTTCGTGGGAGCGTGCAGAGGCGCTGATCTCGGTGGCACATCCGGATTTCCGCGAGCAGCTGATCAAAGATGCGGAAAAGATGGGCATCTGGAAGCGTACCAACAAAATCTGATGACGGTTTACGAAAGCAGCCCTGCGGGGCTGCTTTCAGCTTGTTGAAAAAGTATTCGCGCCGCAGTGCGTATTCAATAGAAAATTGCAGCAAGCTGCAATTTTCATAAAAAGCCGCGACCGGCACGTGGGTTTTTATACAAGACGACGGAGAATTGTGCCCAAAGGGCGCAGTTCGCAGTCGCAAATTCGATCGAAAGCGTGGTTTCGATCGAGAGACTGCTCGAAAAAACGAAGTTTTTCGACAGTCTCGAAGCAGCCCTGCGGGGCTGCTTTTTTATTTCCATCTGGCATTGAAAAAAACGCAAAAACTGACACTTTCTAAAATGCCAGAAAAGGCATACAATAAGACCATAACAGAAAAGAAGGTGCCGGATATGGAACACAAAAAACTCAGATCATTGATTTTTGCCGCACTGCTCGCTGCGCTGACTACGGTGGCTACCATGGTCATTCGGATTCCTACACCTACGCTCGGCTATATCCATCTGGGAGATGGTCTGGTGCTGGCCTGCGGTATTTTGCTGGGCCCGGGACTGGGGGCGCTGGCAGCGGGCATTGGTTCGATGCTGGCAGACCTGTTCGGTGGATATATGGCTTGGGTGCCGGGCACATTTGCCATTAAGGCGCTGACGGCGCTGGTTGGCGGTTGGCTTTATCACCGGCTGACCAAGCATGAGCATTGGAACACCCCGATGCGTGTGGCGCTGTGCGGCATACCGGCGGAGATTGTGATGGTAGCGGGCTATTTCTTGTATGAAGTCGGTATGGAAACGGTTGCAGGAAGCACAGTAGGGGCTGCTGCCGCGGCAGTGCTGGCCGGCGTGCCGTTCAACATGGTGCAGGGATTAGCCGGTGTGATCGTTTGCGCCGTGCTGCTGCCGGTGCTCAGCCATGCGAGCACAGAGATGGGCGAGCGTATGCGGGTCTGATAAATGGATTTTTCCTTGGAAGTTGAGGACCGGGGCAGTACCCCGGTCCTTTACTTGTGCCTGCAGTGTTCCGGCCATTGCGCCGGGCTGTGCAGGTATATGATACTGATGTTATGTGTCGGCAGGCAGCAGCAGCAGATTCAAATCGACCGGCCCGCTGATCCCGGGCACAGTTCCCTGATCGGTGTATTGCCACATGGCAAAGCCGCCGGATAAGGTGGGGAATGTGGTATAATCGGCAAACCAGATGGGGTAGTGATCCAACTGCTTCATGTCGTACATGGTACCGGCCCAATCGTTGTTGGTGTAGATCATGGGAAGATAACCGGCTTCGTGGATCCGTCGGCAGAACGCAAGAGCGTTTTTGGTGGCCTGTTCGCCGGTCAGTCCATCTGTTCGCGCCTGATCGGCGGTATATTCCTCCTGATCATACACAACAGGATAATCGACCGGATGTCCGTCGATCAGCTCGAGCAGATAGTCGGCTTCCTGCACGGCCTCCTCTTCGTTCAGCGCCTGTGAAAACAGATATACGCCTACATGCAGACCGGCAGCCGCAGCGCCATCGATATTGCGTGCAAAGGTATCATCCGGCACCAGCTTGCCGGTTTCATAGCCGCGGTAGGCGGCACGGATGATCGCAAACTCGGCGCCGGCTGCTTTTACAGCAGGCCAGTCGATCTCGCCCTGAAAGATGGAAACATCCACCCCGGGTACGGCGCGGACACGGTCATCTGCATTTTCGTAAGTATAGAACGGCGCACCGGTTTGCAGCAGGCTGCTGTCGACCGGCAGATTGCGCAGCCCCAGCTCGTTTTTGATGATGCTGTGCTGCATACGGTAAACGGCAAACAAAGACAGGCCGACAATCACGATCAATATAGGCAGCAGGATGAGCAGCAGGCGGCGTCTCTTGTTGGGGGTGCGCCGTGGACGGCGCGGATATTGCGGTTGTGACATAGAAAGGCTCCTTGTGGAATTATGGTACGGAAAAACAGCAGGAGAACCGGAAGCGGTTGTCCTATTATTTTATCATATCACATGATTCGTGTTTTTTCCACATAAAAGACAGGGAGGCCGTGTTGGTTTTCGTGTTGCATGCCCTTGTTTTTAGCGATTTTTACGCATCATTTATGACTGTGGATAATCATGTAAAACGGCTTCAAACCCGCACCACGCTTAAGGAAATGAAAACGCCCGCATCATGCGGGCGTTTCGTGATTGGAGCGGATGATGGGAGTCGAACCCACCTATGCAGCTTGGGAAGCTGCCGTTCTACCGATGAACTACACCCGCAGGATACTATATTATTGTAATCGCAGGTACATGGTTTGTCAAGATAAAGTTAAGATGTCAACTATTTATAAAAATAGGTTGACAATGACGGAAGGGCGTGATATACTGCATCCAGCAAGAACGGGGGGATTCCAATGGATAGAAAAATCAACGAAAGAACGCAGATGCTGACCATGAGTGCATTGTTTGCCGCCTTGATTGCGGTGGGGGCATTTATTCGGGTACCGGTGCCGATGTGGCCGTTTACGCTGCAAACCCTGTTTACCACATTGGCAGGATTGCTGCTTGGGCCGCGGTATGGCACACTGGCGTGCATAGCCTATATGGTGTTGGGTCTGGTTGGACTTCCGATTTTTACCGGCGGCGGTGGTCCACAGTATATTTTTCAGCCGACTTTTGGCTGTATTGCAGGATTTGCGGTCGGGGCGTGGTTGGCCGGCAGTATCATGCAGCGGCTGCAGCGGCGGGGCTTTCGTCAGGTTCTGTTGGCGGCACTGGTGAATATGGCAGCGGTTTATGTGGTCGGTATGGCGTGGTTTTGGTGCATCAAGGCATTTTATCTGCATGATCCGATTGGCGTTTGGACGTTGTTTGTCACGTGCTTTGTGCCGACGATTGGGGTGGATGTGTTCAAGGCTGCTGCTGCGGCAGCGTTGGCGGTGCGGTTGGCGCCCGTGCTCGGTACCTATCGGCAGACGGCTGCATGATACAGCTTTTCTGAGACTGTCGAAAAACTTCGTTTTTCCGACAATCCGAGGTTGGACTGCGCCAAACATGAACGAGAAAAAGTTCCTGAGCAGAAACTTTTTCTCTCTCAAAGTATAAAAAGTCAGGTACTTGTCCTGACTTTTTATGCATTTGCGCTGCAAATGCTGTTTTATGCGCGCTGCTGCGCATATTGCTGACACCCATCGACAACATACTTTTTTGACAGGCTGTGAAAAGAACGCGGAAGCGTTCTTTTCTTTTACGGATAGCTGTGATATAATCAGTGCAAAGATACGGCAGCCTGTCGGTGGCAGCACCGGCAGGCTGGAGAATTGGTGCGATTCAGACAGGAGGCGTAACCATGAAAAAGCAAGTATGGATTCTTGCGGCGGTCGTTGTGATCGTTGCAATAGTGATTGGTGCAGTGGTATTTGGCTTTTTGGCAGGCGAAGAGGAACCGGCGCCCAAACCGCCGGTCACCGATCCGGTGCCGGAGCCGAAACCGGAGCAGCCGGATGACGGGGATAAGGCTCCGGTGCAGCCGGTTGATCCCAATCCGTCCGGCGGGGATTCGGTGGTTGTTTATGTACCGGATGAGCAGGGGGAAAGCCTGACACCGGTGGGCGCAGATGCAAAGGATGACTCCAATCAGGCCTTGATCGATGCCCTGATTCAGGCCGGTTCCCTGCCCGAAGGGGTGAAGGTGCAGTCCTCCGAAACAGCGGACGGCATTCTGACGCTTGATCTCAACACGGTTTATGGGGATGCGGTACGCTCGTCCGGTACGACCGGGGAAAGTATGCTGATTTTTTCGCTGGTCAACACATTTGTGCAGGCACGCGGCGTGGACAGTGTGCTGCTGACCGTAGATGGCGCACCGCTGGAAAGCGGGCACGAGATTTATGACTATCCGCTGCAGGCAACCAACTGAGTACGGATCAGCAAAAAGGCTTCGGCATCGCCGAAGCCTCAGTCTGTCGAAGAAGTATTTTGTTGATGCGTTTCACCAATACGCGCGGCAGCGCGCATCAAACAGCATTTGCTTTGCAAATGCATAAAAGCTGGGGGCGCGTACCTCAGCTTTTATACTTTGAGAGAGAAAAAGTTTCTGCACAGGAACTTTTTCTCGTCCATGTTTGGCGCAGTCCAAACATAGATTGTCGGAAAAACGAAGTTTTTCGACAGTCTCAGGCTTCGGCATTGCCGAAGCCTTTTGTTTCGCTCAAAACCTGATGATTGGATCATTCACAGCAGCTTTATTTATGATTTACGCATATTGCACATCTTGCTGCGAAGCAGGGAGGCTGCCGCGCAGGGATCGTCTGCCTGCATTACGGCGGAAACAACAGCGATGCCTGCGATCGGGCTGTCCGACAGGACATTCATATTATCGGCAGTCAAGCCGCCGATGGCAACGACCGGGATGGGGACAGCGCGGCAGATAACATTCAGGGTGGAAACCGGCGTCAGCCGGGTGGCAACACGGGTGGAGGTGGGGTGGATTGCGCCGGTACCGAGATAATTTGCACCGTCTTTCCAAGCGGCCAGCGCGGCTTCAACGGTCTTTGCTGTTGCGCCGACGATTTTATCCGGCCCGAGCAGGGTGCGGCATACGGCAACCGGCAGGTCGCTTGCGCCGACATGCACACCGGCAGCATCACAGGCAAGTGCAACATCCACCCGGTCGTCGATGATCAGTGGAATGTTATGGTGGTCGGTCACCTGCTTGACCTGCTGCGCCAGCGTGAGAAAATCACGGCCGCCGGCCTCTTTTTCGCGGACTTGGATCAGTGTTGCACCGCCCGCGCAGGCCTGATCGACTGCGTGCAGCAGGCTTTCCGTGGTATGGCCGCTGCGGTCGGTGATTACATACAGGGTAGGATCGAATTGCATGGCAGAAGCTCCTCTTTTATAAATGGATGGTCAGCAGCCCTTCTCCCTCGGTCATACTGCCGAGGGCTGTGCCGTTCGGGGCGAAGGCGGTGCTGTGACCGATAAAGGTTCCGGCGGCATATTGATCCACGCCGAGAACGGTCATGTGGTTTTCAATGGCACGGGCGCACAGCAGGGTGCGCCAATGCAGCCGCTTGTCCGGGCCTTCGGCCCAGCCGGCGGGCACATATAAAATATCGGCGCCGCCTGCACGCTGGGCAGCGGCAAGAGCGGGAAAACGCAGCTCAAAGCAGGTGATCACACCCAGCTTGCCACAGGGGGTATCGATGGGGACAAAGTCCGTCTGACCGGCGCGGCATTCCGCAGATTCCCGGTAACCGAACGCATCGTACAAACGCTGCTTGCGGTGCGCTCCGCGCAGAATACCGCGGTCATCCAGCACAACGATCGTGTTGTAGGGCAGGCTGTCCGTGCGTTCGTACAGACCGGCGGCAAGCCACAGACCGGCCTCGCGGGCGATTGCTCCGAGCGCGGATACAAATGCGCCGTCCAGCGGTTCGGCAGCCTCGCAGTTTTGTGACTGCCTGTTCGTTTTTGCATAAAACATACTGTATTCTGGAAGAAACAGCATAGATGCACCTGATTGTGCAGATTCCTGTGCATAAGAACGGATGCGGCACAGGTTCTCATCCTTGCGGTCGGATGCACCGAACTGGGCGAGCGCAAGGGTCATGATTCCCATCCTTTGCACACATCCACCCAAGCTTGAAAGGCGGAAAAGCGTTCCAGTTCGGGAATGGTCAGTTCAATGGCAGAGTTGGCGGAGCCGCAGGCCGGAAAGACGGTTTCGAACCGCCGCAGCGAGGCATCCAGAAATACCGCGACACCGTCTGGAATGCCGAACGGGCATACGCCGCCCACTGCATGACCGGTTTCAGGCTCCACCTCATCAAAGGTGAGCATTTTGGCCTTGCAGCCAAAGCTTGCCTTGTATTTGGGGTTATCGATTTTGGCATCACCGGCAGCAACGATCAGGATCACGCCGTCCGGGGTGCGGAAGGACAGGGTTTTGGCAATACGGGCCGGTTCGCAGCCGACGGCCTGCGCTGCCAGCGCAACCGTTGCTGAGGAGCTGTCAAAGGTCAGGATACGGCCGGCTGCGTCAAATTGCTGCAGCCAGCGAGTCGCTTTTTCAATGGACATGGTCAGTCGCCTCCGATGGATTCAGGGATGGTGTCGATCAGATGCTCGCACAGGCGGCGCAGATAACAGGCGGTTTCGCTCAGCGCCAGACACAGCACGAGCCGGTCGTTCGGGTCGTCCGGATCGGCAGGCAGATGCTCGTGCAGCATGGGCGGCAGCATGGTGCGCAGATGCTCCTTTTCCTGCAGCAGGCGGGTGTAGCAGGCCTCAAAATCCACATCCTCCCGCCCGGTCAACGCTTTGATATCGCTCAGCCGCAGGGTTTGCTTGAGATGATAAACGCAAAGAAGCTGCATGATTTGCTCACGGGTGTATTTTTTCCCGCGCACGGGCGTCATCAGCCCTTCTTTCACATAATTGTTGATCATGGTTTTGGTCAGCAGCTTATCGGACGGCGTGCGTTTGGTGCCAGACAGATACTGCTCGAACAGGGAAAGCACCTGATCCATATACAGCTCCAGCCGGGGAACGTCTGCCGGGTGGATATCACGGTCGGCAAAGACCGCATCGATCGCTTCGTTGAGCCGGGACATGGCAGTCACCTCATTTCGTATCTATTATAAGCCATGTCCCTGCGGAGTGCAAGCCCGACACGGGCGTTGTGTACGGCGTGCGGGCGTGCTATAATACAGATGGGTAGAATATAAACCATATTATGAAAATCAGGGGGGAGCAAAATGAAAAGAAATAAACGGAAAATGCTGCTTATGCTGGCGGTTTTGCTAGCTGTGATGACATCTGCGGTGCCGTTTTGTGCGGCCGTGCATACCCAAACGATGCCGGTTTTGATGTACCACGATCTGACGGAAGATCCTGCTGCTGTAAACAGCCTGACGGTGACAGGAGAACGGTTCCGGATGGATATGGAGTTTTTGCAGGCATATGGCTATACCCCCCTGCTGCCATCGGAACTGGCTGCGCTGCGAAAAAACGGCGGTGCACTGCCGTCCCGTCCGGTCATGATCACGTTTGATGACGGATACCGGTCGAATTACGAGATCGCATATCCGATTTTACAGCAGACCGGGATGAAAGCGGTGATTGCCGTATTGGGCGGGAATGTAGACCGCGCCACGGCTGCCGGGGAGCCGCGCGGCTTTATGACATGGGACGAGCTGCGTGAAATGGCAGAGAGCGGTTTGGTCGAGGTAGGCTCGCATACCTATGGGCTGCATAACGGGCAGTACGGCGGATCGCTGGCGCCGGATGGGATCAACGGCGTGATGCGCCGCCGCGGTGAATCACAGCGCGCCTATCGTGCACGTGTGGGCGGCGACCTGCGGCGCAGCATTGACGGCATTGTGCAGCATACCGGGCAAAAGCAGGTGTGCTATTTCGCCTATCCGTTTGGTGCATATGACAGTTGGATGCAGCAGATGTTGGAGGAAAATGGCGTATCGGTCAGCGTGGTTACCAAGGCGGGCGCAGCAGCGCCGTTGGTTTCACTGCACAAAATGCCGCGCTATGCCGTGCGGATGGATCAGCCGGTATCCGCTTTGCTGCGGCGGGCTGATTCTGCGGTGCCGACGCTGGCGGCCATATCGGTCAACGGGGCGCAAAGCCGGCTGCCTGCCTATCATGTGGACGGTCATCATTTTGTGCGCGTGCGGGATGTGGCTATGCTGCTGCGGCAGACCGCGAGCGGGTTTGACGTGCAGTGGAACGCGGGGCAGCGTCGGGTTGAGCTAACGTCGTTTGCGGCATATACCCCGCTCGGCACGGAGCTGCAGCCGCTGCCGCAGGGGACAAGGCGGCTGCAGTCGCTTCCCACGCCCACAATGGTTGATGGTGCGGCGCATATGGTTGCATCCTATCAGGCGGAAGGCGTTACATATTATAAACTGCGCAGTTTAGGTGAACTGTGCGGTTTTGCGGTAGATTGGAACAGCGAAGCACATCTGGTGGAGGTGACTGCGTAGGCGCGGTGCAAAAGAATACAATAATCCCGTCGAAAACGTTGGTTTTCGACGGGATTTCAATTTTACAAAGCAGATTTGGGAGCAGGATGAAAAAAACTGGCATATGCGGAACGTCCTGATTTGCAGGGTACAGGTATAGGGATCGTAGAAAGCGGGTTATAATAAATTTGACAAAAGCCTATTGCAATTTCAAAACATTGTAGTATGATATAAATCAATAAGTAATTTTCAATACTATATCATGCGAGGAGAGATCGATATGCCGCGTGCATTTATGAGGGCAAGAGAACCGTTTTCCAGTTATTCGCACTTTGTTGGGGCTGTGCTCAGTGGTGTGGGATTACTGGCCATGCTGCTGCGGCTGTTATCTGAACCTGCGGTAACCGGACAGCTGGCAGCCGCTGCTGTGGTATTCTGCCTGTCGCTGATTGCGCTGTACGCTGCGAGCAGCGTATATCATTTTTCCGGGCGGAGCGGCGCTGTGCTGCGGCGGCTGAAAAAGCTGGATCACAGCATGATCTACGTGCTGATTGCGGGCAGCTATACACCTATCGTATTGCGGTATATGCCGGCACCGCGCAGCTATGTGTTTTTGAGCGTAATCTGGATGATCGCATTGGCGGGCATCGCAGTCAAGCTGCTTTGGATCGATGCGCCGCGTTTGCTGGGGACAGCGCTGTATCTGGCGCTTGGCTGGGCGATCGCATTTGATTTCGGTGTGGTGTTGTCCATGCCGGTACCGGCAATCCTGCTGCTTGCTGCAGGGGGCATCGCATATACCATCGGCGGAGTGATCTATATTGCCAAAAAACCGAATTTGGGACCGATGCTTGGATTTCACGAGCTGTTTCATCTGTTTGTGATCGCCGGAAGTATTTTTCATTATTTTATGGTTTTTCTCTACGTTCTTTGAGCGAAAATAATGTGCTGCGATTTGTTCACCGATGCTTGACAAGTAGACTTCATCAGTATATAATCCTAATAAGATTTAATACTAATTGAAATGTAGGTGAGATTTATGCAGACCAGAAATACGGTGCAGCGGCAGATCGTACTGCAAACCGTGCTGCGGATGCACGATCATCCCACCGCGGATAACGTGTATGAAGCCGTAGCGGCGGAGCATCCGTCCATCAGCAAAGCAACGGTTTACCGGAATTTGAATCAGTTGGCTCATCAGGGCGAGATCCGCCGGGTGCCGGTGCCGAACGGAGCTGACCGGTTCGATTTTAATACAGAGGAGCATTTCCATGTGCGCTGTACCAGCTGCGGTGATGTGTATGATGTAAAGCTTCCGCATATGCAGGATCTGATCAGTCAGGTCGAGGATTCCTGTGGTGTCGAAGTGCAGCGGTATGATATCCTGTTTGAAGGGGTCTGCCCCGCATGCAGGAATCGTTCTTCCGAGGCGGACGGCAGACCTGCCGTTTGATTTAATTTTGTACGAAGGAGTGCAGTATCATGGCAAATTTGAAGGGCAGCAGAACGGAAGCAAACCTGAAATCCGCTTTTGCAGGCGAATCCATGGCGTTCACCAAGTACACATATTATGCCTCTAAGGCAAAAAAGGACGGATACGTCCAGATCGGTAAGTTTTTTGAAGAGACTGCGGGCAACGAAAAGGAGCACGCGAAGATCTGGTTCAAGCTGCTGGGCGGTATCAATGATACGGCGGCAAACCTGTTGGCGGCAGCCGAAGGCGAAAACTATGAATGGACGGATATGTACGCAGGCTTTGCCAGGGAGGCACGTGAAGAAGGCTTTGAGGATATTGCCTTCCTGTTTGAGCAGGTCGGGGCGATCGAAAAAGAGCATGAGGAGCGATATCGCAAGTTGCTTTCCAATGTGGAGAATAAACTGGTGTTCTCGCGTGATGGCGACTGCATCTGGCAGTGCTCCAACTGCGGCCATATTGTGGTAGGCAAGCAGGCGTCGGAGGTTTGCCCGGTTTGCGCACATCCGCAGGCATATTTTGAAATCAAGGCAGAAAATTATTGATTGGAGCAAAACAGCCGGTTTATCGGCAAAAAAACACCGTGGAATTTTCATTCCACGGTGTTTTTTATTATCCTGCGGCAAATAAGGGGGTGGAAAAGTAACGCTCGGCGGTATCCGGCAGCACGGTAACAACCGTTTTGCCCGGACCGAGCTTTTTCGCCAGCTGAATGGCGGCTGCAACATTGGTACCGCTGGAAATTCCGCACATCAGCCCTTCCAAACGGGCAAGATCCTTGGCGGTTTGAATCGCTTCGTCATCGGTTACGATATACAGATGGTCGTAAATCTCGTTGTTCAGATTTTTGGGGATCACGCCGTCGCCGATGCCCATCTGCAGATGGGTGCCGATCGAGCCGCCCGACAGGATCGCCGCGTTCTCGGGTTCGACCGCCCAGATCTCAAGCTGCGGGTTCTGTGCCTTGAGCACCTCGCCAATGCCGCTGATGGTACCGCCCGTACCGAAACCAGAGCAGAAGCCGTCGATCGGTCCGCCGACCTGCGCCAGTATTTCGGTTGCCGTGTGGTGCCGGTGTACCGCCGGATTGGCGGGGTTATCAAACTGGCCGGGAACAAAAACCCTTGGGTCATTTTTAGCCATTTCGTCTGCAATGTGCTGACATTCAGCAATACAATCGCCAATATTACCGGCATCATGTACCAGAATAACTTCTGCACCGTAATGCTGCACGAGTTTGCGGCGCTCCTCGGAAACTGAATCCGGCATGATGATCTTTACAGTATAGCCTTTTACCGCGCCGCACAGTGCAAGGCCGATGCCCTGATTGCCGCTGGTTGGTTCGACGATAATGGTATCGGGACCGATCAGACCGCGGCGCTCGGCGTCCTCCACCATATTCAGTGCCGTGCGGGTTTTAATGGAGCCGCCGACATTCAGGCCTTCAAATTTGACAAGCACCTCGGCGCAGTCTGCCGGGACCATGCGGCTCAGACGCACCATCGGCGTATGGCCGACTGCTTCCAGGATGTTGCTGCATACCATTGAAAATCTTCCTCTCAAACATGTCTATTCATTATTATAGCACAAAGTTTTGCATAAGCATAGTACGGATTGACTAAAAGCTGTCAATCCGACGGCATTTTTTAGAGTATATGCAGAGAGGAGGTGAAGCGTGATGCAAATTTCATTTCAGCAGGCACATCGGGGCAATTATCTGCCGGCCTCGCGCGACAAAGAGGATATCCGCTATCTGGTGATCCATTTTACGGCCAATAACGGCGATACTGCCCGCAATAATGCGGATTATTTTGCCCGTGAGACGCTTTCGACGTCAGCGCATTATTTTGTGGATGAACGGGAGGTATGGCAAAGTGTGGCTGATCGCGACATTGCATGGCACTGCGGCACGCGGGGGACGTATTATCATCCCTATTGCCGCAATGCAAACAGCATAGGGATCGAGCTGTGCAGCCGCATACAGAATGGAAAATATTATTTTATGCCGGAAACCGAGCAGATGGCTGCGGCACTGGTGCGGCAGTTGATGGAGCGCTATGCGATCGCGGAGGATCATGTGCTGCGCCATTATGATGTGACCCATAAAACCTGCCCTGCGCCGTATGTAGAAAGTGCGGCGGCATGGGAGGTATTCAAAAATCGATGCAAGGAGGCGGATGATATGACAGAAGCACAGGTGAAACGGCTGATCGAACAGAGCAAAACCGTGTACCGGTCAGCAGAGGATGTACCGGCATGGGGCAGACCCACGGTGGAAAAGCTGGTGCAGAAGGGATGGCTGCAAGGGGAGGAACAGAGTCTGAACCTGTCGGACGATCTGCTGCGCACGCTTGTGATCAATGACCGCGCCGGTCTGTACGGCGCATGATCTGCCCACGGGACAGTTTGCAAACGGCTTCCGCTGTGTTACAATGGAAAACAGCAAACAGCGGAAGGAGAGGGCGGTATGAATACATTGCACATCGTCCATGATTTTTTGCGGCGGCAGGTCAAGCCGGGAGCGTTTTGTATTGATGCAACGGCCGGAAAAGGGCGGGATACAGCGCTGCTGTGCCGCTTGGCCGGATCGGAGGGACGGGTGTTGGCATTTGATATCCAGCCTGAAGCGGTTAACCAAACACGTGCCTTGCTGGCGGCAGAGGGATGGCAGGCCGAGGTGATTCAGGACAGCCACGCACATATGGCGCGCTATGCAGCGCAGGAAAGCGTGGACTGCATTGTATTCAATTTTGGCCGTCTGCCGGGGGGCGATCCGAAAATATTTACCACGGCGGATTCCTCCCTGCCCGCAATCGAGACGGGGCTGCGGCTGCTGCGACCCGGCGGCGTAATGGCACTTGCAATTTATTATGGCAAAGAAAATGGATATGATGAGAAAAATGCAATTTTATCATATCTAAAACACATAAACGACCGAGCGTTTACTATTTTGAGCTGCGATTGGATCAATCGGGAGAACGATCCGCCGCTGCCGGTTTTTATCTGGAAAGAGAAAAGCACCTGTGCTATAATAAAAGAATCATAACACAGAAATAAGGAGGAATCGCTATGCCGTGGTGTCCCAAATGCCGTGCAGAATATCGGGAGGGAGTTATCCGGTGCAGCACTTGTGATGTGCCGTTGGTCGATACGCTGCCGGAATATACGGCAGAGCCGCAGCAGGAGACTGCGCTGCCCGACGGGATGACAAAGCCGATCGCTGTATTTACTGCGGCTAATCGTCTGGAGGCAGAAACGGTTTGTGAGCTTTTGCGCACACAGGGGATCACGGTACTGGATCGGCCGGCAGCGTTCCGGCAGATACAAGCGTATGCAGAGGCGGATGCCCGCTTCGGCGTGGAGATTCTGGTAGATGCAGCGGACACTGCCCGCGCCCGTGTGTTGATCGACGAGATGAAAGCAGGTTTGCAGGAACAGCCGCCGGATGAAGAAGAGCTGGCCCGTCTGGCGGAAGAGCAGGCGCTGGAGATGCCGGCGCAGCAGGCAGAGGATGATGCGTCCTTTCGGCTGCTGCCGGTGGTGGCGGCAGTAATCGCCGCCGCGCTGGTGCTGCTGTACTTTGTGACAAACCGGATGTAAGGAGGGGGAGAAGATGCCCTGGTGTCCCCGCTGCGGCTGTGAATTCCATGACGGTGTGCAAAGCTGTAATACCTGTGGTTTACCGCTGCTCGATCATATGCCGACTGAGGAGGAGCGGCAGGCGGCTGCTCTGCCGGGTGACAGACGCTTTTGGAACCGGCAACGGCTGCTGCGCATCCTGCGCGCATTGGTTATGGTGCTGCTCGCATTGGCGGCTGCCTTGGTACTTGCCGGCCGGTAAAAAGTAGCTGGCGGTGTATCGGCTGTGCTGCGGATGAAAACTGTAAAATAAAACGGAGTGCTGTGGCACTCCGTTTCAGTTTGTCGAAAAAGTTTTCGCACGATCGTGCGCATCCAATAGAAAATTGCAGCAAGCTGCGATTTTCATAAAACAAATCGCCCGAATATACGAACTCTTTATAAGCTATTAAATGTCCATACAGCATGGTGTTGCCCGTGTTTTATGGAACTTTTCAAGGAAGATACTTCACATTTCTTCGCCCCGCTTTTTATAACTTTGCCGTAAAAAGTGGTATATAAAGTGGTAAACCGTTTTCTTGAAGTTATGCGATCAATTTTACCACTTCTGCCTTTACAGCATCCAATGATACATGCGCATAAAGGTTCAAAGTAATGTTGATATCCGAATGTCCCATAATATACTGTAAACTTTTCGGATTTATATTTTTATTCACAAGCCGGGTGCAGAATGTATGCCGCAGCACATGCGGGGAAATTTTCGGAAGCTGTTCCTCGTGCGTCCTGTTATACTTCTGTACTGCACGGCACAATGCTTCCTGATAGTGGTGTGCAGAGTATGGCTGCCCGGATTTATTGACGAACAAAAAATCACTGTACCCGTCTATTGTAAACGCTTCCGGTTCGCCCCGCCTTGCTAGCACACATTCAAACGCTTCGCGGGCTTCTGCACTCATCGGCACTTTGCGGATACTGCTCTTGCTTTTCGGCGTATCAATATAATAACCGCTGCCGCCCTTTTCCCAGCAAAGTTGGTGGTCGATATTGATAAGGCCGTTTTCAAAGTCTATATCCTGTACCGTCAGCCCGCAGAACTCGCCAATCCGCAGTCCTGTCCTTAACAGGATCAGGATTTCGTTGTAATAACGGTCATACGGCTTATCCTGCCTGATGAAGTCAAGCAGCACCCGTTCCTGTCTTTCTGTCAGGGCAGACCGCACATTAACCTCGTTCCTTATCACAGTGTTAAGTGCAAAGTCAAACGGATTTTTCCGCAGCCACCCATCAGACACCGCCATTTGAAATGCGGCCTTGAGCGACCGTCTGGTATTGTTGATCACACGGTAGGAAAGCCCTTTCCCCTGCATCCGCAGCGCCCATTCCTGCGCATCAGAAGGCTTCACACAGGAGATCGGCTTTGCACCAAGCAAATCCTCTGCTATCAACTTGGCCGTGTACTGCCTGTTTCCTTTTGTGCTGCGCTTGACATTGCTCCGCAAGGTAGTAAACCTCGTATACAGCTCACCCACTGTCATCCTGCTGCCGGATGTACTGACGCCATCCGAGAGATTTTTCCGTATCTCCTGCTCCTTGTCGCGCAGGGCAACGCAGTCCCGCTTCCCGGCAGGTATTTTGTCCGTTGCAACCAGCTTCCATGAGTAGACGGACTGCGGTTTCCCGTCTGCATCCACATATTTGTAAAGGTATCTTCCATCTTTTCTTTGGCTCTCCCCAGTCCTGAGTACGCGGTTTTTGGAATCGCGCCGTTTTTCCGACATGGTATCGCTCCTTTCCGAATTTCAGGGAAAGAGCCTTGATACGACACAATGATTATACCACAGCAGCAGTAAGAGTACAGCCCTTTGTCCTGTATTTTATGTGGTATTTCGATTGGCGTATCAAGGCCCTTTTTTATATTACGTCCAGCGTATCGATCACCTTTTCAAACTGACGGCGCTTAATCTGGATGCGGTTGCCGTTCCGGATCAGCCACGGCGCATCCGGATTTTCCTCTGCTAATCTGCGCAGCTTGTTTTCCCCGATGCGGAAATAGCAGGCCGCTTCCTTGATCGTCAGCGTGTATTGTTCATAGACCGGGATATAGATTTCTGCCATTCGGCCACCTCCCACAACATTGCTTTTTCCCATTCCCGAAATAAAAACAGCGGTACAGGTGCAGGCATTTTGCAAACGCCCGCAGCTATACCGCTCCCTTGGTCTGGTTCTTCATGACTGTATTCCCTTTCAAAGGTTCAAAATGGTTTGCGGTTTTGCTGCTTGCTCATTACTTTTAATCGTCCCTGTGAGGGGGTAGATACTGCTTATTTGATAACCATATCCTCAATATTGCTTGTCTGCTGCTCTACAATGGTTTTCAGCCTGCTTGTCAGTTCCTTTGCCTGATATATCCCTTCCAAATGGTTTGTCCCGTTCTTCTCGTCGATCATACGGACGGCCTTGATCGTCCCTATCGTCTGTTTATCTATCCAGTTTAAGGTACGTTCCAAATCG
>NZ_JNJN01000009.1 GCF_000701665.1 Agathobaculum desmolans ATCC 43058
TTCCAGCTAACTAAACAATACGGCATTACACCGTCTATGTCAAGGAAAGGAAATCCTTATGATAATGCCATGGCGGAAAATTTCTTCTCTATCCTCAAAACAGAGTGTATTTACCGACACAAACCAGCTACCTTTGCTGAAGCAAACGAAATGATTGACCGCTATATCTGTTTTTACAACCATGAGCGCATCCAGTTAAAAACCGGAGAGGCGCCGCTGGCGCGACGCCTCTCCACTTAGAACTCAATATTTCCTACCAGGGGCTCTTTTTTGTACTGTCCGCACAATCTGGGGCAGTTCAGTTTCACAATAAACCGGAGGGTTTCATGTTATTCAACAAGCCAACTATCATTTCCATTCATCCCAACATGCCCTACAGCAAAAAACGTTGAAACTTCCTCGATGCATTCAAACTTATCATAAATTTTACCTGACTGCGGAAGACAGATACGCCTGTTTTGATTATACTGGAATCATCAAGAAAAAGAGGTGTTCTGCTATGCTTCCATGCCGGCAAACTTGTTCCAATTATACACCGGATTGCCACAAAACATGTGCGAAATGGAAAGATTTCCAGCAACAGCAAGTTTTGCAGCGTCAACAGAAAAAATCTTACCTGAAATATTATGGCGAGCTGTGCACCACCCGCATCCGGCAGCTCAGCAAGCTTGCGCCCGTGTGGCGATAAGCTTCCCCCCTTGTCCAATAAAAAGAGTAAAGAAAAGCACTGATTTCAAATGAAATCAGTGCTTTTTAATGGTTGCGGGGGCTGGACTTGAACCAACGACCTCCGGGTTATGAGCCCGACGAGCTACCAACTGCTCTACCCCGCGATATACGCCCTCTCGTAAGGTGCTTATATACTATACCACGGTTTTACAGATGTGTCAACCCTTTGTCCCCAAAAACATTCGACAAATTCACTGTATCTGCGCAGAACGCGTATTGACGGCATCCACGGGCAGTTCCAGCCAGAAAGCAATACCGCCTGCCACATTTTCCGCACCGCAGGTACCGTGCAGAGTATCCGCAATCGCGCGCACCAGTGAAAGGCCGATCCCCGTGCCGCCCGCTTCGCGGGTACGGGCGCGGTCGGTGCGGTAAAACTTTTCCCATATTTTCGGCAATTCTTCCTCAGGCAGGCCGCTGCCTTGGTTGAACACCGTCAGCCGCACCCGCCCGCCGCGCAGCGCAGCCGAGATACGGATCTGTCCGCCGTCCGCCGTATAGCGGATCGCATTGGACAGATAATTCATCAACACCTGATCGAGCAGATCCCCATCCGTATGGATCGAAACATGGGTGTCCGCATATTCCACGGTCAAGCCGCGGCCTTCGCGCAGCACAGCCGTCTTACGGACCGCTTCTGCGCACAGCGCATGCAAATCAATATCTTCATAATACAACTGCTCTGCGCCCAGCTCCAGCTTGGACAGACTGAGCAGCTGCATGACCAGCTTATTCATATGGTCAGCTTCATCTGCAATCGTATCACAATAATACTTGCGGTCCGCAGGATCATCCGCCACACCGGCGGTCAGCCCCTCCGCATATCCCTGAATAAGCGCGATCGGGGTTTTCAGCTCATGCGATACGTTGACAATGAATTCGCGCCGCATACTGTCAATGCGTTCCTTTTCCCGGATCTCCTGCGCAAGCTGCTCGTTGGACTGCTGCAGCTCGCCAATGGTCTGCTCCAGATAGGCGGAAAGGCGGTTGAGCGATTGCCCGAGCTGGTCGATCTCGTCCCCGGCATGCTCCCCTCCATCCGCATACTGGGTGGAAAAATCCAGCTCGCTCATACGGTCGGCCACGCTCGCCATTGCAATCAGCGGCCGCGTAAACTGCCGCGAGATCGCATAACCCAGCAGCAGGCAGATCAGCAGTGCACAGCCGCCCGCAATCAGCAGAAACGTCAAATTCAGCGAGGAATTCTGCTGAATATAGGCATGCGGCATATAGGCGAACAGATAGTGCCGCATGCTGCTGTCCATCGTGCCCGCCAAACAAAGGTATTGGTCATTATCCCATAGGGAAATATTCAAAAACTGGTAACCGCGCCGTGCCAGCGTTTCACGGCTGAGGTTCTGCGCGATCGACTGCAATACGGCATAGCCGCGCCGCTGCTGCTCCAGAAGGTCAAAATCCGGCAGATGAAAACTCGGATCACTGCTGTCCTGCCGGTCGGCATCCCCCGCAAGGAAGGACGAATACAGCACTGTGCCGTCCGATGCAACAATAGCCAAACGGATCGCGGTCTGGCTCTCATAGCTATCCAGCACGGCAGCAATCTTGTTCACATCCCCGCCGTAGCTGCTGCGGATCGTATTGTAAGCATCCCCCAGCTCATTGCGGCGCGTAGCCATATAATAATCATCATAAAAAAACAGATTCAGCAAAAACAGCACACCGATAAAGACCAGCGCTACTGTGCTGATCGCAGCAAAAAACCGGAAACGGATCGACCGCCGCGTGTGCTTCATCCTTCAAAGCGGTAGCCGTAGCCGCGCACGGTCTCGATCATGGTGCCGCAGCCGCCCAGCTTGGCGCGCAGCTTTTTCACATGGGTATCCACCGTGCGCAGATCGCCGAAATAATCATATCCCCACACAGCATTCAAAATGCTCTCGCGTGAGAGCGCGATCGAGCGGTTATTCTTAAAGTAGATCAGCAGCTCATATTCCTTGGGCGTCAGCTCAACAGAGCGGTTGTCCACCAGCACCTCACGGCGCAGCTCGTTGATGGTCAGCAGGCCGATCTGCTCAACCGGTGCAGCCGCACGCCCCTCCCGCTTGAGCAGCGTGCGCACCCGTGCCGCCAGCACGATGGGCGAAAACGGCTTGGTCACATAATCATCCGCGCCCTCTTCCAGCCCGCGCACCTGATCGGTATCCTCCGCGCGCGCGGTCAGCAGCATCACAGGCAGATGCGCATCGCCACGCTCCTGTGCGCGCAGCTCACGCAGTACCCCAAACCCATCCATGCCGGGCATCATCACATCCAAAATTGCCAGATCCAAACTCGGACGGCGGTTTTCGATGATGGAAAGCGCCTCTTTCCCATCCGCCGCCTCCACAATGCTGTGACCGTCCCGCTTAAGAAAATCACCGACCAGACGGCGGATACGCGCTTCATCATCCGCAATCAGAATGGTTGACATAACAATCCCACCTTATCAATCGATATGTTCAGTATACCCGCGCTGTTTGACGGTTTTGTGAACAGTCCGGGGACATTTGGAGGAGCGCTCACGCCTCCTGCTCCAGCACATACCGGTACAGGGCGTTGCGTTTGACGCCGCATGCCGCAGATACCGCCTTCACCGCGTCCTTCCGGGTCTGTCCGCCCTCCATGCGGCGGCGCACCTCCTCTGCTGCCGCGGCCAGACGGACAGCCTCATCCTGCTCGGTCACCGGCGCGTCGGGCGCACCCTCCACGATCAGTACAAACTCCCCGCGCGGCGGATGCGCATCGAAATACGCCGCAGCTTCTGCCAATGTCATCCGCAGGGTTTCCTCATGCAGCTTGGTCAGCTCGCGCGACAGCGACAAGCGGCGGTCGCCGCCGAAGGTCTCCTGCAAATCACGCAGCGTGGCGCACAGTTTGTGGGGCGCTTCATAAAAAATCATGGTGCGTTTTTCCTCCCGCAGCGCATCCAGATGCTCCCGCCGCGCCTTTTTGTTGACCGAAAGGAAGCCTTCAAAGCACCAGCGCCCGGTCGGCAGGCCGGATGCCGCCAGCGCGCAGACTGCCGCACAGCAGCCCGGCACCGGAATGACCGGAATATCATGCGCCGCACACAAGGCGACCAGATCCTCGCCGGGGTCGGACACGGCGGGCGTGCCCGCATCCGTGACCAGCGCACAGCTTTCCCCTTCGAGCAGGCGCGCCAGCACGACCTCCCCGCGCGCACGGCGGTTGTGCTCATAATAGGAGACCAACGGCTTTTTGGGCAGCGCACAGGCGTTCAGCAGCTTTTGCGTCACCCGGGTATCCTCCGCTGCGATGAAATCCACCGTGCTTAAAATCTCGCGTGCACGGGGCGACAGATCACCGAGGTTGCCGATCGGCGTGGCGACCAGATATAATATGGCATTACTCATTGTAATATTCCTTATAAAAATTATTTTCCGTATATTTTATCATACTCTGCGCTGCCAATCAGCAGCGGCGCTTCCACCGTCAGCCCTTCGGCACTGCCGCCCTTGCGGCACTCGACCAGTACCGCACTGGGCGCAGCGGATACTTCCTGATGGACAAACCGCAGCCGCTTGGGAACCAAGCGCACGCGGCGCAGCGCTTCGATCAGCGTCAGCAGCCGTTCAGGGCGAAAAACAAACGCCGCCTTGCCGCCTGTATGCAGCACAAACGAGGCCGCGACCGCTACTTCCTCCACCGTGCAGCAAACATCCTGCCGCGCAGTGCGGTGCGCGGCAGCTTCCGCACTTTTTCCGGCGTTCCGGTCGAAATACGGCGGGTTACAGATCACGTAATCCATGCTGCCATGCGGCAGATAGGTGCGGATATCCCGCAGATCCCCATGCAGGGCGGTCATCTCCAACCGATTTTCCGCAATCGAACGGTGGAACAGCGCGAGCGCGCCCTCCTGCAGCTCCAGCCCGGTAATCTGCAAATCGGCACGCCACAGCAGCAGCGCCAGCGCCCCGGTACCGCAGCCCAAATCGAGCACACGGGCATTACGGCGCGGTCGTGCAAAAGCAGACAGCAGCACGCTGTCCTGTCCCAACTTAAAATAGGCGTCATCCTGATACAGGATCAAGCCGTTGGGCAAACGTTCCTGCGAAAGCGCCATGGGTACCCCCTCCTCTGTGTAACAAAAAAGCCGGCCATTCGGCCGGCCGCAGCAGATGCCGGAGCAGCTATGCCGCCGTTGCGGTCACGCACCGGCATGACGGTGCAGATGCTCCTTAAGCTTTGCAAATGTTTCCGCGCTGATGACGTGCTCGATGCGGCAGGCATCCTCCGCCGCGATCTCGGGTGTTACCCCCAAACGGGTGAGCAGATCGGTCAGCACGGTGTGGCGTTCATAAATGGTTTCTGCAATGCGCAGCCCGGCTTCCGTCAGGCCGAGCAGACCGTTCTGATCGATCGAAACATAACCGTTATCCCGCAGCAGACCAACCGCCCGGCTGATGCTGGGCTTGGAAAAGCCGGTATAATGCGCCACGTCGATCGAGCGCACCTGACCGTTCTGCTGCAGCAAAACGAAAATCGCTTCCAGATAATTTTCCGCGCTTTCCTGTATTTTCATACAGCGCAGTCTCCTTTCATACGGCGGGATATTGTATTTATTTTATCATGCCCGCCGGGATTTGGCAATATCGCCCCGTTTCCGTCAAGGTGTATCCGAACCCTGTTCGCACGTCCGGTCCTGCGGATCGTCCGCCGGCGCCTGCGGTGCAGCCTGCTGCCCCAGCTTGCGGTTGATCTCCTGCGTATTGCGGCACAACACAAGCAGCAGCAGCGCAAATTCAAATATGATGCGTGCCAGCACATTGCCGATGATCAGCAGCGCCAGCGCCGCAAACACATTGGAAAACAGCAGGAACACGCTGTAAACCGTCAGTGCAGCCACGGTGATGCAGTACAGCACGCGCAGCAGGCGCTCGGTGTAAAACACACGGAAGGTCAGCGCATCATGCAGCCCCGCTGCCGTACCCTGAAACGTGTTGGGGCGGCGCACAAACAGAAAATACAGTGCAAGGCCGCCTGCGATTGCTATGACCGCCGCCAAAACCGGCAGCACAAGCGAAAAAAACGGCTGATAATAGCCGTAACCATACATCTGGGGATAGGGTATGTAGGACATAGGTCTCCTCCTGCGAATCAGCATCAAAATTTGTGTAGGCTTAGTGTATTCAGTGTAACATATCCGGGAAAGCGTTGCAAGTTCGGACAAAATGTTGTACCCTTATAGGGAGAACGGACAGAGAGAGGTTTACCATGAAAATATTACACACTACGCCCGCGCAGGACGGCTTTTTCATGCCTGCGGAATTCGCCCCGCATGAGGGATGCCTGATGATCTGGCCTGAGCGGGCAGACTCCTGGCAGTACGGCGCTTATGCGGCGCGGCGCGCCTTTATCCGCGTGATCGAAGTGATCAGCGAAAGTGAAAAGATGACCGTGCTCTGCTCGGAAAACCAATACGACAACGCCCGCGCCCAACTGCCCGATCGGGTTCGGTTGGTCGTAATGGCAACGGACGACGCATGGGCGCGCGACGTCGGCCCGACCTTTGTCATCGACAGCTGCGGCGGCCGCCGCGGCATCGACTGGGGCTTCAACGCGTGGGGCGGCACGGTGGACGGTCTGTATCCCAGTTGGGAGCGCGACAACCGCGTGGCGCGTAAATTCTGCGATCTGTTGGAAAACGACGTGTACAACAAGCGTGATTTTATCTGCGAGGGCGGCTCCATCCATGTGGACGGCGAGGGCACCGCGCTCGTCACCGAAGCGTGCCTGTTGTCCGCGGGGCGCAACCCTGCCCTCAGCCGGAAGGAGATCGAGCAGACGCTATGCGCCTATCTCGGTGTTTCCAAGGTGATCTGGCTGCCGCGCGGCATTTACAATGACGAAACCAATGAACATGTGGACAACGTCTGCGCCTTCACCGCGCCGGGCGAGGTCGTGCTGGCGTGGACGGATGACGCAAACGACCCGCAGTATGCGCTGTCCAAGGCCAGTCTGGACGCGCTGGAAGCGGCGACGGACGCGCAAGGCCGCCGCATCCGCGTGCACAAGCTGCCGCTGCCCGCTCCGGTCACCATCACCGAAGAGGAGTGCCGCGGTCTGGATCTGTGCGACGGCGAGGCGACCCGCACCCCGGGCGAACGGCTGGCGGCCAGCTATGTCAATTTTTACATCGCTAACGGTGCGGTCGTGATGCCCGCCTTCGGCGATCCGATGGACGAAAAAGCACAGGCCATTTTGCAGAGCCTGTTCCCCACACGCAAGGTAGTTTCCATTCCCGCGCGGGATATCCTGATCGGCGGCGGCAACATCCACTGCATCACCCAGCAGATCCCGCGGGCATAATACACCACATCAAAAGGAGAGCCATATATGAGCAAAGTAACCGTTGCCGCGATCCAGATGACCTACGGGCTGGAGGACGCGGTGGAAAAAGTGCAGGAGGCAGCCGCACAGGGCGCACAGATCATCCTGCTGCCGGAATTGTTTGAAAACTGGTATTTCTGTCAGGAAAAAACCTATGAAAACTATCATTTAGCCACCACGCTGGAGGAAAATCCCGCCGTCAACACGCTGCGCAAGGTCGCACGGGATTTCCGTGTGGTGCTGCCGGTCAGCTACTATGAGCGCGCGGGCAACACGACCTTCAACACCGTCGCCATCATTGATGCGGATGGCTCGGTACTCGGCCAGTACCGCAAGACCCATATCCCGGATGACCAGCTCTATCAGGAAAAGTTCTATTTTACACCGGGCGATACCGGTTTCCGCGTGTGGGACACAGCTTACGCCAAAATCGGCGTAGGCATCTGCTGGGACCAGTGGTTCCCGGAATCCGCCCGCTGCATGGCGCTGATGGGCGCCGAGCTGCTGTTCTACCCAACCGCCATCGGCTCGGAGCCGATTCTGGACTGTGATTCCATGCCGCACTGGCGGCGCTGCATGCAGGGACATGCGGCGGCCAATATCATGCCGCTGATCGCCGCCAACCGCATCGGCACAGAAACCGTCCTGCCCAGCGAGGAAAATTTGCAGCAGTCCTCCGCACTGACCTTTTACGGCTCTTCCTTCATCGCGGATGAGACCGGTGCGTTGGTCGAGCAGGCTGACCGCGACAATGCCTGCATCCTGACGCACACCTTTGATTTAGACGAGATCCGCGAGCTGCGCCGCAGCTGGGGGGTATTCCGCGACCGCCGTCCGGAGATGTACGGCGCGATCCGACAATTCGGATAACTTTTCCCCGCACGGCCAATGCCCCGCTCCTGCTTGCCTGATTTAGAAAACCAAGCGCCCCCAAAGCCGCAGCTTTGGGGGGCGCTTAGCCTGTCGAAACAGTCTTTTGCCGATGTAGATGGCCACAATACGCGCGGCAGCGCGCATCAAACAGCATTTGCAACGCAAATGCATAAAAGCTGGGGGCGTGTACCTCAGCTTTTATACTTTGAGAGAGAAAAAGTTTCGATACAGGAACTTTTCTCGTCCGTGTTTGGCGCAGTCCAAACACAGGTTGTCGGAAAAACGCAAGTTTTTCGACAGTCTCGGACGCCCCCAAAGCCGCAGCTTTGGGGGCGCTTGCATCCTGCCGCCTACTTATCCTTCAGCAGCGTATTCAATTCTTCCATAAAGGTGTTGATATCCTTGAACTGGCGATACACCGATGCAAAACGCACATAGGCAACTTCATCCACACGGCGGAGCTGCTCCATAACCAGCTCACCGATCACCTTGCTGGACACCTCGTTTTCCAGTGTGCCGAACACCTTCTGCTCTACATTGCCCACGATCTGTTCCATCTGGATCAACGAAACCGGACGTTTTTCACACGCCTTCATCAGGCCGCCCAGCAGCTTCTGCCGGTCGTAGGCCTGCCGGGTCCCATCCCGCTTGACCAGCATCAGCGGCATCCGCTCAACCGTTTCATAGGTGGTGAACCGCTTGAGACACTTCAGACATTCCCGCCGCCGCCGGATACTCGTTCCCTCATCTGTCGGCCGGGAATCAACGACCTTGCTGTCATCATAGCCGCAAAACGGACATCTCATCGGGCTTCCCCTCGCATTTCCTGCAAAATCACATCACCGGAGCCTGCGGCCGGCGCTGTCTGGATAGCAACGATCCTTCTATCTGGATTTAGTATACCATCCCTTGTGCTGTCAAGTCAACCGGGATACTATAAAATAAATATCCCCTCACACCGCTGCATAACGCGATAGCAGGCGCACACTATGCGCCAGTTCCTCCGTCCCGCCGAAATTGGCGCGGTATACCTCGATCAGCGTGTGCCCGTGATAGCCCGCCGCGCGCAGGGCGGCATAAAAATCCGCATAATCCATGCTGCCCGCACCGGGCAGCAAGCAGCTCTGCCCCTCTGCAAAATCGTTGATATGCACGTTTACGATCCGATCGCCCACTGCCGCAACAAATTCGCGCCAATCCCGCCCCGCACGGTGCGCCTGCTTGATATCCAGCGTATAGCGCAGTGCGGGTACTGCCCGGTACAGTGCACGCAGATAATCCGGATCGCGCGAGCGGCACCACGCCACATTCTCCTGCGCCAATGTGACCCCGCAGGCGGCAGCCAAGCCGCACAGCCGATGATAAATCTCGCATTTGCGCTTCCAGCGGTCCGGCGTATCTGTCTGCCCCATGTCGCGCTCGCCATGAAAGGTCAGATAACGCGCCCCCAGCGCTGCGGCACATTCCAAATAGCGCTGATACTGCATCAGCCCATCCTCCGTGCGCCGCCGGTACTCGGAAAACAGCAGCAGCCCTTCCATGAGCGAGGTATAGGGATGCACCGACACCACATCCAGCCCCAATGCCCGCGCCTGCTCCCCGAGCGGCTCATAAAACCGCGGAGAGAACTCACTTTCCGTATTGAAAAAAATCTCGATCGCGTGCACGCCCAGTCCGGCCAGCACCGGCAGGATCTCCTCCACAGGCCGGGGATAAAAGCACGCGGTTGATATGCCGATCCGCATTCCGCACACTCCTTTGCAAAACGGGGATACCATTCCGGTATCCCCGCTTGTGTTATTTATTTCCGATCGGGTGGAAAACCATCCCGCGGTCAGATCCGCTTTTTGCGGAACTTACGGCGGAAGAACGCCCACAGGCCGGAGGAAAGGAACACAGACGACCATGCACCCGCCACGATGCCGACGATCAGCGGCAGCGTAAACTGCTTGAGCGAAGGCACGCCCAGAATAAAGATCATACCCACGGTAAACAGCGTGGTCAGCGAGGTGTTGATCGTGCGTCCCATGGTCTGCCAGATGCTGCGCTCGGCAACCTCTTCAAAGGTCTCCTTGCGCGCGGTGTGCAGGTTTTCACGCACACGGTCGAACACGATGATCGACGCATTGATCGAATAACCGAAGATGGTCAGCGCCGCTGCAATAAAGTTGGTATCCAGCGGAATCTGCAGCAGCACATATACCGTCAGCATCACGAGCAAATCGTGCATCAGGCAGACAACCGCTGCCAAGCCGCTGGTCAGCTCAAAGCGGATGGTAATATACAGCAGCATCAGCACGATCGCCACCGCTGCGCACAGCACCGCGGCGCGCTGCAGGTCGCTGCCCACCGATGCGGAAACGTCCTCGTTGCCGTACAGATCCTGATCGGTCAGGCTGTACTTGGCGTTCATCGCTTCGATCATCTTGGCACGGGTCTCCGAATCGATGCTCGTCGAGCGGATGAGCACCTGCTCGTTGCCGTCACCCGAAGAGGTAACAGAGGATGCCGTTACACCGGTTGTCTCCTCAAACAGGTCGGCCACCTCAGTCTGGATCTCCTGCGTTACGGTCTGATGCATATTGAACTCCATCTCCGTGCCGCCGGCAAAATCAATGCTCAGGTTGAACAGGTTTTTGCCGAAGGGCAGCAGGATCAGGGCAACCAGACCGGTCAGCACCACCAGCGTGGAGATGCCGCCGAAAATCTTGAACTTTTTCAGCACGGCAAAGCGCGGACGCAGCGCATGGTCGTTCAAACCATAGGCCTTGGGGCTGCGCACACGGAAATCCACCATACGGTTGAGCAGGAAGTGGGTCACGGTCAGCGCGGTGAACATCGAAATGATAACGCCGATACCCAGCGTGGTCGCAAAGCCCACGATCGTGCCCGTGCCAAGGAAGAACAGCACTGCTGCGGCGATCAGCGTAGTCACGTTGGAGTCGAGAATCGCGGTAAAGGCGCGCTTAAAGCCGGAATCGATCGCACTCTTGACCGTTTTGCCCGCGCGCAGCTCTTCCTTGATACGCTCAAAAATAACCACGTTGGCATCCACCGCCATACCGATCGACAGGATAATACCTGCGATGCCCGGCAGGGACAGGTTGACACGTACCAGACTGAACACCAGCATCTCGATCACGATATAGAAACCGAGCGCCATGCAGGCTACCAGACCCGGTACGCGGTAAACGATCAGCATAAACAGGCAAACCAGCAGAATACCGATCGCGCCCGCGATCAGCGAGGTGCGCATTGCGTCCGCACCCAACTGCGGGCCGACCGAGCGCAGCTCGACCTGCTTGAGGTTAAAGGGCAGCTGTCCTGCATCGATCAGACCGGCGAGCTGCTGCGCACTTGCCTGATCAAAGCTGCCGGTGATCACACAGGTTTCGCTGTCGATCCGCTCGGATACGTTGGGCGCAGAAATGATCTGTCCGTCCATCACGATCAGGATCTGATTATATCCATCCGTACGCGCCGAAACCGCCGCCGTTGCATCGGCAAACTTGGTGCGGCCTTCGCTCGTAAACTTAAGCTGCACGTAGTGCTGCTGCATCGAGGTTTCCGAAGTCTGGCCGTACTCCGCGCTCGCACCGTCCACATCCGTACCGGTCAGCAGGGCAAACTTAGCCGCATCCACCGTCGGATCGGCCTGATACGCCTCCGCATACGCGGTATAGCCGTCCATATCCATAAACAGCAGCTGCGCGGTCGAGCCAAGCGTCTGCACCGCTTCTTCCGGATTGGTGATCTGCGGGATCTCCACCGAAATGCGGTTATCACCGGCCAGCGCAACCGTTGCCTCGGTAAAGCCCTGGCTGGTCAGACGCTGACGGATCATGGCCTGTGCGGTCTGCATATCACCCGGCAGATCGGCAAGGTTATACCCCTCCGGGGTCTGCGCCTCGTATACAATGCGCGAACCGCCTACCAGATCCAGCCCCAGACGAATGCCGTTTTCAGTATCCATCACACTGGGGATGATCGCCTTCAAACCGGCGGGCTGCTCGGCGGTTTCACCCTCGGTCTTTTCCCCGTCCGTCTGCGTGGTTTCACCGGCGGTATCCGATGCCGCCGCATCCCGGAACGGCATGCTCCAGCCGCCCGGCACATACAATCCCGTTACCGCAGTCACGCCGAGAAAAACGATCACAAGCATGACAGCGATAAAGGAAATAACACTCTTCTTCAATGTCAGGTGCCTCCTTCATATTTGTACATAACTAAAATAGTATACCGCGAAGCCCGAAAAAAGTCAATATCCGCAGCCCGGCAGCGCAGGACCAATCCGCCTCCAAACCTTGCACAAGGCGGTCATATCCATAAAAATCTGTCGGTTTTGGGCGATCCGCAGCGGATTACAGGGAGATCTCCACCTGCATCCCCGCCGCATCCAGATAAGGCGTGATCGCCGGACGGACGCATTCGCGCAGGAACTCGTCCACCTGTGAGGGACAGCGGCCAATATAGGCCTTGGGATCAAGATGCTCCACGATCTGTTCGCGCGTCATGCCGAACAGCGGGTCGGCGGCGATCCGGTCAATCAGGTCATTGTCCAGACCATCCTCCTTCACACGCTTGCCTGCCGCCATGGAATGCTCACGGATGCGCTCGTGCAGCTCCTGCCGGTCACCGCCGCGCTTGACCGCGTCCATCATAATGTTCTCGGTCGCCATAAAGGGCAGTTCGTTCATCACATGCGCTGCGATCACCTTGGGGTATACCACCAGACCGGACACCACATTGATCATAATGTTCAGGATCGCATCCACCGCAAGGAATGCCTCGGGCACGGAAATACGCTTGTTGGCAGAATCGTCCAGCGTGCGCTCAAACCACTGCGTAGCCGAAGTGAAGGCAGGGTTTAGGCTGTCGCAGATGACGTAACGCGCCAGCGCGCAGATCCGCTCGGAGCGCATCGGATTGCGCTTGTAGGGCATCGCAGACGAACCGATCTGGTGCTTTTCAAACGGCTCCTCCACCTCTTTCAAATGCTGCAGCAGGCGCAGGTCGGTTGCAAACTTGGAGGCCGACTGTGCAATGCCGGACAGGGTCGCCAGTGTCTGCGCGTCGATCTTGCGCGAGTAGGTCTGTCCGGATACCGGCACAACGCCCGCAAAGCCGAAATCCGCCGCAATACGCGCTTCCAGCTCCTTTACCTTGCCCTCATCGCCGTCAAACAGCTCCATAAAGGAAGCCTGCGTGCCCGTTGTGCCCTTGCTGCCCAGCATACGCAGGCTGTCGATACGGAACTCGACCTCGCTTAAATCCATCAGCAGCTCGTTCATCCACAGCGTCGCACGCTTGCCGACCGTCGTCAGCTGCGCGGGCTGGAAATGGGTAAAGCCGAGCGTCGGCTGCGCCTTGTGCGCCTCTGCAAACTGTGCGAGCTGATCGAGCACCGCCGCCAGCTTTTTGCGCACCAGCAGCAGACCCTCCCGGATCTGGATAATATCGGTGTTGTCACCTACATACGCACTCGTTGCACCCAAATGGATGATGCCGGCTGCCTTGGGCGCCGCCTTGCCGAAGGTATAAACGTGCGCCATCACATCATGGCGTACGTCCTTCTCGCGGGCGCGGGCGACCCCATAATCAATATCCGTGATATGCTCCTGCATTTCGTCCACCTGCTCCTGCGTGATGGGCAGGCCGAGCGCCATTTCCGCCTTGGCCAGCGATACCCACAGGCGGCGCCAGGTCGAAAACTTCATATCCGGCGAGAAGGTATACAGCATCTCCTTCGAGGCGTAACGCGAAGCAAGCGGGCTTTCGTACACATTGTTCATGTCCGTTATCCTTTCCGTTCTATCATCATTTTCGGCTGAAAACACACCATTACAGCCCTGAACAGTCTTATTTTAGTTTAACACCCTACCCCCTGTATTTCAAGCAAAACCCATGGATTCTGCACACATCTGTCGTAATAAACAAAGATTTTGTTCCGGCACACCGCTGTTTTGGCGGGCGAAGCGCGGTATAGACTTCCGCCTTGCGAAATTTACACTTTCCCTTACAGGCGGAGAGAGATACTCTTTATGGAAAGCGCACGCTCCCCAGTACATGGGGGATTTCGCCGCCTGCGGGCGGCGGGATGCGTGCGCCTGCGCGGCGCGGGCGGGCAAGAGGAGGGGGAACCCCATGGTTCCCCCTCCTCTTGTCAATCTCCTCCCCTTCCTTCAGGACGCGCTACGCGCGTAAAGGCAGGTATCACAAAACAGCTTCCACCCATTTGCCCAACAGGACAAAGCCTGCCTCTGCTCACCCCAGGGGGAATAGATGCATCAGCCAAAGAAAATCTTCTCCCCCCAACCACTACACGAACCGGCCTCCCGCAACGCTCCCGTATTTTTCGCAGCGGTTCCGGTCAAGGGAGATTTGCGGCAGCAAATCGTGCGCCGCCCGAGGAAAAAAGGGGGTGATTCACAAGAGGGGGAAGCTCCCCCCCTCTTGTGCGCCTGCCGCGCGTGCGGCATTGTTCCCGCCCGCCACAGCGGGTGACCTCCCCGTGCACCGGAAAAAGGGTGCTTTCCGCCAAGAGAAAAAACATCTGTGGGCAGCGAAATCCCCCTGTTGTTTTCAAACGGCCAAGCCACCTGCACGCAAAATATGCATCCGCCAGAAGCAAACAAAAAGGAAGGACTCCCGTCCTTCCTTTTCTTTTATGCATTTTTGATAAAAGCTTCCAACCGGTCAAGTCCCTTATCGATCTCGGCCAGCGAGGTAGCATAGCTCCACCGGACAAAGCCGGGCGCAGCAAACGCCGTGCACGGCACGGTTGCCACCAGCCCCTTTTCAAGGAAGAGCTGCGCAAAATCCTCCGCACTTTGGATTGTCTTTCCATACATCGATTTGCCGAGGAACTTTTTCATGTTCATCATCACATAAAACGCACCCTGCGGCTTGATGCAGGAAACCCCTTCGATCCGGTTCATCCGCTCCACCAGATGATCGCGCCGCTCCTCGAACGCCCGCTTCATCACCTGCATATCCTCCTGCGGGCCGCGCAGCGCCACGATTGCCGCGTGCTGCGACACCGTGGACGGCGCCGATGTTGAATGGCTCAAGTAATTGCTCATCACCTTGGCAAGCTGCGGATTGGACGCGCTGTATCCGATACGCCAGCCGGTCATCGCATAGCTTTTGGAAACGCCGTTGACGATGATCGTACGCTCCTTCACATCCTCACCCAGCGAGGCAAAGGATACAAATCCGATATCATCATACACCAAATTGCAGTAGATCTCATCCGCAATCACATAAATATTGTGGCGGCAGCATACCTCCGCAATCGCCTCCAGCTCTTCCCGGGTGTAAACCATGCCGGTCGGATTGCAGGGAGAGTTGAGCATGAACACCTTGGTTTTTTCCGTAATGGCAGCATCCAGCTGCGCCGCAGTGATCTTAAAATCCTGCTCCTCGCCTGCTGCCACGATCACCGGTACCGCGCCTGCCTGCTGCACCATTTCCGAATAGCTCACCCAGTACGGTGCAGCGATCACGACCTCATCCCCCGGATCGCACAGCGTCATCAGCGCCACATAAACCGAGTGCTTCGCACCCGAGGCCACCACGATCTGTGTCGGCTCGTATTCCAAACCGAAGTCCGTCCGCAGCCGGTAGCAGGCCGCTTCCCGCAGCTGCATCAGGCCGGCTGCAGGCGTATACTTGGTGTAGTTATTCTCGATCGCTTCGATGCCCGCCTGCTTAATATGCTCCGGTGTGGGGAAATCCGGCTCGCCCGCGCCAAAGCCGACCACATCCTGCCCTTCGGCTTTCATCTGCTTGAACAGCGAGTCGATCGCCAGCGTCGTAGACGCCTGCACCCCCGCTGCAATTTTGGAAATCGGTTTCAATGCCACTGCTCAGCACTCCCTTTTGTTCTCTATGATGTTATTATATGCTTTCCGATCGCTTTTTGCAAGTCCGCGCTTGTAAAACTGCAAAATATATCAAATAAAAATAACACCGGAATCCATGATTCCGGTGTTGATTTTTCACAAAGAACGGTTTTCGTCCCGCGAAAATATCACAAGCGCACGTCCGCTGCCGATCGTTACGGTAAATTCTGCTCCCGGCGCTGCCTCGTTCGAAATTGTGATCATCCCCACCCGGGTTACAGATGCATCCCGCAGCGGATACTTTGCATTTTCGATTGACACGCCGGTCAATACCGCATCCAGCGGCACGAGCGAAAAATACGTGTATTCCGGCGGCATGATGAATTTTTGGCATCCGCCCTCATGCAAAACAATGCAGTTCTGCCGGTCGAGCACAGTCAGGCAGCCGCCCATTGCCGCTGCTTCCTCCAGCAGGGAAAGATTGGCCAGCATATGGTCGATGCGTCCGCCGGTCGCACAGACCAGCGTAGCCTCCGCACAGCCGCGGCGGAACACCTCGCGCAGACAGCTCTGCGTATCCGTATCATCCTTTTCCGGCTGCAGACGGACAACCTCGGTTCCCTCGGTTTCGGGCATGGAATCGCAGTCGGATATCATAAAATCCGGGTGCAGGCCCAGCACACGCGCGTGACGCAGGCCGCCGTCCGCACAGGCGATCAACGCATCCGGATGCCGCGCCAGAAACGCACGGATATAGCCGTATTCGGTTTCCGGCGCCGCAGCAAAAATCAGCGCGTGCCGCCCTTGGAAAGCTCCCATTCCTTCAGATCCTTTACACTTTCATACAGTTTCACATAGCTGTCGTGCCGGCTGGGCGCAATCTCGCCCGCCTCGACCGCTGCGCGCACCGCACAGCCCTTTTCCTTTACATGTGCGCAGCCGGTAAAGCGGCACTGCCCCAGATAGGGCGCAAACTCCGGGAACGCGTATTGCAGATCCTCTGCCAGCACCAGATCCATCTGCTCGGTTTCAAACGAGGAAAAACCCGGCGTATCCGCGATATAGCCGCCGTTGCCGATCGGATGCAGCTCCACGTGACGCGTGGTATGCTTACCGCGCCCGATGCGGTCGGAGATCGCGCCGACCTCGGCGCTGAACTGCGGATCGATGCGGTTGAGCACGCTCGACTTGCCCACACCTGAATTGCCGGCAAACGCCGCCACCCGGCCGCGCAGCCGCTCCCGCAGCGCATCAATGCCTTCGCCTGTCCGTGCGCTGACGCGCAGCGCATCGATTCCGCTGCGGCAATAGGTATCAAACAGCTCGTCACCGGGATCGCTGTCGGTCTTGTTGATCACGACCAGTGCGCCGATCCCCTTGTGCACAGCGATTGCCGTCACCTTATCGATCAAAAACGGGTCGGTCACCGGCGGCGCCGCCGAAGCCACCGCCACCAGCAGATCCAGATTGGCTACTGCCGGGCGCACCAGACTGTTTTTGCGCGGCGCAATATCCAGCAGGTAGCCGGTACCGTCCTCGGGCTGGATCTCCAGCGTAACGCGGTCGCCCACAATGGGCTTGCCTACGGTTTTGCGAAACCGGCCGCGCGCCTTACATTCGATCAAGCCATCTGCCGTATCCACATAATAAAATCCGCCGATCCCTTTGAGAATGATCCCTTCGGTCAAATGATCGCCCCTTCTGTCAACTGAACGTATACGTCTGGGTGGTGCTGCTGCCATCCACGCTGACGGTCACCTCATGCTCTCCCGCCGTACCGGTCACCGAAATGGCAATGCTGCCCAAAGCAGTATCATGCGTTTCATCATGCTGCACCACGCCGTCTACCGAAATGACAACATGCGCCATATCCGTATTGCCCGGCAGCGTCACCGGAATGGTCGCACTGCCTTGTGCAGGTGCAGGCGGCTCGTTTCCGCCCGGCTCGTCACCGCTGTCCGGTTCCTCCGGCTTCGGCTGGCTCTTGCCCTTGGAAACCTGAATATTGACCGCCGTGCCTTGCTCCGCCTTGGTATCCGCCGCAACGGACTGCCACACGACTGTACCGACCGCCGCAGAGTTCTCCACCGCATCGACCGAGCCGAGTACAAACCCGCGCTCCGTCAGCTTTTTCTCCGCCGCGCTCTGCGTCAGACCGATCAGCGAGGGAACGGCAGACTGTTTTTTCTCCTTCCCCTTGCTGAGGTATATGGTCAGCTTTGCACCCTTTTCCAGCTCCGCCCCGGCTTCGGGATCGGTGCGGATGACCTGACCTGCCTCCACATCATCGCTGAACTCCTCCACGCTTTCCAGCACGATCCCGTGCGAATCCAGCGCAGCCTTAACATAATCCAGCGTCTTGCCCTTAAAATCAACGACCTTGTAGGTATCCTTCACATGGTCGCCGCCCGCCGATACAGTCACCGTAATGATGGTTCCCTTCACGGCTTTTTCCTCTTCCTCGGGCGTTTGCTCCAAAATTTCTCCCACCGGCCGATCGGATTCCTTCCGCTCGTCCGCCTCCTTGATGGTGAACTGCCCGGTCAGCTCGGTATCCGCCATCACTTCATCGATATTGCGGCCGATCAGCGAAGGGATCACCAGTTTTTCCTCATTATTGCCGCCGGTAAACATCAAAATGCCGACCACCACCAGTGTGATCACCGCAACCACCGCTACGGCGATGCCCGCAGCCAGTCCGGGCCGCTCGGCCAGACGGTCGAAAAAGGTTTCCGGCTCGCGCACCTCCACCGCAGTTTCGCGGCGCGGTGCGGGCGCCCGCCCGCCATGCTCCTGCGCGGCTGTGCGCCGGGCTGCGCGCTGCACTTCACGGCCGATCACCTGCGTTTCGCCGCTTTCATCCGCTGCACCGGCATAATCAAAATGCGCCGCTGCATTGTTCTTCACGCGTTCCAGATCCGCGTACAGCTCTTCCGCCGAAGCATACCGCCGGCTGATATTGGCACACATGGCGTGCATCACGATCTCATCCAGACCCTGCGGAATACCGGGCAGCACCTCGCTGGGTGACAGCGGCACCGCATTCAGGTGCTGCATCACAACCTGCAGCGCGGTTTCCCCTTCAAAGGGCAGCTTGCCGGTCAGCATCTCATACAGCACCACGCCGAGGGAATAAATATCCGTGCGGTAATCAATCTTGCTGCCCTTCGCCTGTTCCGGCGAAATATAGTGCACCGAACCGATGGCTTCCTGCACCACGCGGGTCTCCTGCGTGGTGGCGAAGGATGCAATGCCGAAATCGGTCAGCTTTGCGGTGCCGTCGCGCAGGATGATCACATTCTGCGGCTTAATGTCCTGATGGATGATACCGCGGGAGTGGGCGTGCACCAGCGCACGGCAGATCTGCTCTGCAAAGAACACCGCCTCCTGCCAGGAAAGGTGTCCCTTTTTCTGCAAATATTCCTTAAGGGTCACACCTTCGATCAGTTCCATCACGATATAATCCGTGCCGTTGTCGTTGCCGACATCGTAAACCGACACAATATTATGGTGGCTGAGCTTTGCAACCGCCTGCGATTCGATCGAAAACCGTTTGCGGATCTCGGGATCGCGGGCGTATTCATCCTTCAGCACCTTAACGGCGACATACCGGTTGAGCACATGACAGCGCGCGCGGTAAACCACGGCCATGCCGCCCACGCCCACTACGTCGATGATCTCATACCGGCCGCCGAGCAACTTGCCGATATATTTATCCATTTGTGCTTATGCCTCCTCTTCGCCGCGGGTAAATAATGCGACCGTGATATTATCGCGGCCGCCGCCCTCAAGCGCGAGGGTAAGCAGCGCGCCGCCCGCCGCCGCAAGCGTCTGTGCAGACTGCAGCGTCTGCGCGATCCGATCATCCTCCACCATGCCGGTCAGACCGTCCGAGCAGAGCAGCAGCACCTCATGCGGGGCCAGCGTGGCCTCGAACAGGTCGCCCTCGACAAACGGCTCCACACCGACCGCGCGGGTGATCAGATTTTTCTGCGGATGCGTGCGCGCGTCCGCCTCGGTAATCCGCCCCTGCCGGCGCATCTCCTCCACATAGGAGTGATCCTCGGTAAGCTGGTGCAGACGCGTGCCGTCAAACAGATAGGCACGGCTGTCGCCCACATTCAAAATGGTGGCCCGGCCACCCTGTACCAGCGCCGCCACCAACGTAGTGCCCATACCGCGGAATTCCGGCTGCCGGCCGGCCAGTGTGAACACGGTGTCATTTGCCTCATGCAGGGCGCGTGTCAGCCGTTCCTGCCGGGTCGTTTCGTCCAGTGCGTCCTGCAGCGCTGGCTTTACCGATGCGGCAAATGCCTGCGCAGCAAAGCGGCTGGCCACATTGCCCGCGTTTGCGCCGCCCATGCCGTCGCACACGACCAGAAGCGCCGTGTTGTGCTGCTCCTCCACCTCGATCTGATATACATCCTGATTGGTCGGACGCACGCGCCCCTTATCTGTCAGACCGAACCATTCCATAGAAACACCTCCCAAGTCGTTCCCTCCGGCTCCATCCCCCCCGCCGCTGCACCGCAGCGGGCAGCACGGGATGTATCTCAAACCAGAGGCAGCAAAATCAGGCGCCGCCGCCCGACTTTTGGCAGAAACGGCTGTGCCGTTCTCCCATATGATCTCACCGCCGTGCGGTCACTGCCGCTGCAGCTCTCTGCGCCGCAGCTGGCCGCAGGCCGCATCGATATCCGGCCCCAGACGGCGGCGTACCGTGGCCGTGATGCCGCGCTTTTCCAGCGCCTGCTGGAAGCGGCGCACCGCCTCGGGACGGGACGGGCGCAGCGGGCTTTCCTCCACTTCATTCAGCGGAATCAGGTTGACGTGCCCCGGCCGCCCGCGCAGCAGCTTTGCCAGCTTTTCCGCCTGCCACGGGCGGTCGGTCTTGCCGTCCGCCATCATGTACTCGTAAGAAATACGCCGGCCGGTCGTATCAAAATAATACCGGCAGGCCTGCATCAGCCGTTCGATCGAATACGCATCGTTGACCGGCATGATCGAGGAGCGTGTTTCATCGTCCGGCGCGTGCAGCGATACGGACAGGGTGATCTGCAATTTCTCCCCTGCTAACCTCTCTATTTTATCAGCAATTCCACTGGTTGACAAGGAAATATGACGCTGGCCAATATTGATTCCCTCCGGGCAGCTGACCAAATGCAGAAATTTCAGCACATTATCGTAATTATCGAGCGGTTCCCCCGTGCCCATCAGCACAATATTGGAAACCTTCTCGCCGCTGTCCTTCTGCATGAACAGAATCTCGTCGAGGATCTCACCGGCGGACAGGTGGCGCTTCAGACCGTTCTGTCCGGATGCACAGAATTTGCAGCCCATGCGGCAGCCCACCTGCGTGGATACACACACCGACACCCCATGTTCATAATGCATCAAAACCGACTCCACGCAGTCTCCGTCCCGCATCCGCCACAGGTATTTTACCGTGCCGTCCACCTGGGATACCTGCCGCCGCACCACCTGCGGCACGGTCAGCACAAAGCGCTCCGCCAGCTTGGCGCGCAGCGCTTTGGACAGGTTGGACATCTCTTCAAAGGACTCCACCCCTTCGTGGAGCCATTTGAAGATCTGTCCCGCACGGAAGGGCTTTTCGCCCATTTCCGTCATTTCCTGTTTCAGCTCCTGTATGGTCAGCGATTTGATTTCGATCATGCCGTTCTCCCTTTTCTTCCGATTGCCGTCGCCCGCCCGCCTGCTGCACCGGCAGAGCAGTTATGCCCGCCGGTGCAGTTTTGCAATAAAAAATCCGTCCGTATCGTGCAGCGGCGGCAACAGCGTCACCATGCCGTCCTCCCGTGCGCCGCATACCGGATGCGACCACGGCGCAGCCGCAAAATCCGTATGTTCCGCCAAAAACGCACGCACCACATCCTCATTTTCCCGCTGCAAAATCGTACAGGTAGAATACACCAGCGTGCCGCCCGGGCGGACATACTGCGCGCAGTTGCGCAGGATCTTCGCCTGCAGCGCCGACAGATTTTCCAGCTCCGCCGGGTTCTTATAGCGGATCTCGGGCTTTTTGCGGATGATGCCCAGTCCGGAGCAGGGCACATCGCACAGTACCACATCTGCCTGCTGCACCCACTCTGCACGGGATGCAGCCGCGTCCTGCAAGACCGTCTGCACATTGGACAGCCCCATCCGGTCGGCTCCCGCGCGGATGCGTTCCAGCTTGTGCGCGTAAATATCGCAGGACAGCACCTGCCCCTCGCCCCGCATCCGCTCGGCCATGGCAAAGCTTTTGCCGCCCGGTGCCGCGCAGCAGTCCAACACCCGATCGCCGGGATGGGGATCGGCTGCCGCGGCAGCCAGTGCGCTTGCCGCGTCCTGCACGGTCACGCGTCCTGCCGCAAATGCAGGCAGCGCCGCCACGTCCCCGCCGCTGCACAGCAGAATCTCCGCAAACGCGCGGTGCGGCGCAACGGTCAGCCCTGCGGCCTCCAGCTCCTGCGCCGCCTGTTCCGGCGTGGTGCGCAGCGTGTTGACGCGCACGGATACCGGTGTATCCGCATTATCCGCCCGACAGATACGCTCGGCCATTTTTCGCCCGAACTGCTTTGACCACAGGCGCACCAGCCATTCCGGATGGCTGTAACGCAGTGCGTAGTAACTTTCCTTATCCGGACAGTCGAGCGCGGGCAGCGCATCCTCCTGCACGGCCTGTGCCGCCCGGCGCAGCACCGCGTTGACAAAGGACACCGTCCGGTCGTTGGCATGGCAGTGCCGCCGCACCAGCGCCACGGTTTCATCCACTGCCGCATGGGCGGGGATCTTATCGAGCAGGATCAGCTGATACAGCCCCATCCGCAGGCAGATCAGTACCCGCGGCGCAATTTTCCCCAGCCGCACGCTGGAAAACCGGCGCAGATACCAATCCAGCAGCATCTGGTTTTGCACCGTGCCGTACACCAGCCGGGAAGCCAGTGCCGCATCGCGGCCGGTCAGCCCGGCACGCGCCAGATAGTGATGCAGTGCACCGTCCGACCATGCGGCTTCCTCCGTCATGGAAAACAGGGTGAATGCCGCAGCTTCCCGCGGTGTGCGCGGTCGTTTCTCAATCATCGCGGTTCCGTCCTCCGAAGATCAGCAGCACACGCAGCAGCTGCGCGAGCGATACCGCCAGAGCGGCCACATAGGTCATTGCCGCAGCGGTCAGCGTTTTTTTCGCCATGGGGTACTCCTCATCGGTCAGCAGACCGCCCTGCTCGATCGCGGTCAGCGCACGGTTAGAGGCGTTGACCTCGACCGGCAGCGTGATCAGCTGGAACACGGTGGACAGAGAAAACGCCAGAATACCGATATCGAGCAGCATACCCGAATTGAGCACCAGGCCGAGCACCAGCAGCGGCAGCGCCGCCGACGAGCCGATCTGCGTGACCGGGATAATCGCCGCACGCAGCTTAATGGGGAAATACCCCTGCGCATACTGCACCGCGTGCCCCGCCTCGTGCGCCGCTACGCCGATCGATGCCACCGAGGTGGAAGAATACACCGCGTTCGACAGGCGGATGGTATTGGTGCGCGGGTCAAAATGGTCATTCAGCTTGCCGGCCACCCATTCGATGCGCACGCCGGTCACACCGTTCTGACGCAGCACCGCTTCCGCCGCCTGTGCGCCAGTCAGTCCGCGGCGGTTCATCACCTGCGCATACCGGTTGAATGTGCTTTTCACCTTGCCTTGCGCCCAAAACGCAAGAAACAGACAGGGCACGACCAGCACGATATAGTACATATCGATTCCATAGTAACCGAAATAAGGCATGATACGCTCCTTTATTCACCCAAAACAGTTTGTTTTTCCACGCTATGTCCCCGCAGGAAATCCGTGTCCCGCATCCGCTTGCCGCCGACAAGCTGAATCTCGCACAGGCGCAGCGCACCCGTGCCGCAGGCGACCAACAGACCCTTTTTCGGATCGCTTTCCAGCACTGCACCCGCCGCGCCGCTGCCGGAAACCACCTCCGCCGCGAACACCTTGAGCCGCGCGCCGTCCAGCGTAGTCAGCGCGACCGGCCACGGGTTCAGCCCACGGATCAGGCAGTCGATCTCGCGGGCAGACTTCGACCAGTCGATCACCGCCATCTGCTTATCCAGCATATGGGCATAGCAGCTCTGCGCTTCCTCCTGCGGCTGCGGCACGATGGTATCAAGCTGTGCCAGCGTTTCCACCAGAAGCGCTGCACCCGCCGCCGCCAGCCGGTCGAACAGCTCGCCCGCTGTCTCCCGTGCGCCGATGGGGGTTTCGTATTTGAGCAGCATATCGCCCGTATCCAGCCCCTCAGCCATCTGCATGGTGGTCACGCCCGCCACCGGGTCGCCCGCGATAACCGCCCACTGGATAGGCGCCGCCCCGCGCCAGCGCGGCAGCAGCGAACCGTGCACATTGATGCAGCCGCGCGGCGGGATCTCCAGCACAGCCCGGGGCAGCAGCTTGCCGTATGCCGCCACAATGATCGCCTCAGGTGCAAGACCGCGCAGGCGCGCCTGCTCCTCTTCACTTTTCAGGGTGCCGGGCTGATACACCGGAATATCGTGCCGCAGCGCCAACTCCTTGACCGGCGGCGCTGTCAGTATCTGCTTGCGTCCCTGCGGCTTATCCGGCTGGGTGTATACCGCCGCAATCTCATGCCCCGCATCCAGCAGCGCCTGCAGGCTTGGCACGGCAAAATCCGGCGTGCCCATAAATACCAGTCTCATTCCGCGTCGTCTCCGTCCTCTGCCTGCATCTGCTCCACGTCCACATACTCCTCTACCTTTTCAGTAAACAGATGGCCGTCCAGATGCTCGGTCTCATGGCAGAAGCACTGCGCCACAATGCCCTCGCCCTCCCGCTCGAACCAGTTGCCGTTCCGATCCTGTGCGCGGATCTTTGCCCATGTCGGACGGGTGACGTAGCCGTACACACCCGGCACGGACAGACAGCCCTCGACCACACGATCCTCGCCGCGCTGCTCGATCACTTCCGGATTGACCAGCTCGACCATTTCCTCCGGCTCGGTGTTGACATCCAGTAAAACAACCACGCGGCGCAGGATGCCCACCTGCGGCGCCGCCAGACCGACGCCGCCCGAATGCTCCAGCGTTTCCCGCATATCATCGATCAGCGTATGCAGGCGGCCGTCGAACTTTTCCACCTTGCGGCTGCGTCTCAGCAGCTGCTCGTCACCCTGCGTTAAAATTTTGCGAAGTGCCATGGTTCATTCCTCCATATTTATCATTTCCGTATAGGTTTGCAGACATTCTTCGATCTCCCGCGGCGGCAGTGCGCCGAAAGGCACGATCGGCTGCGGCGCCTGTGCACCGCCGAGCATTTTTTCAAACCAGCCCACATCGTGCCACCTGCCATGCTTCCAGCCCGAACGATGCCACACCCCCGCCGGCACAAAGCCCAGCGCGGTATGTAGCCGCTCACTGGCAGCATTGGGCAGCGTAACGCAGCCGTACAGCCGCCACACCCCCTGCCGTTCCAGCAGGTCGATCAGGCAGCGGTAAAGCACGCCTCCCGCGCCCTGTCCCTGCACGGCGGGCGACAGATAAACCGACAGCTCCGCGTCCCAGTCAAAGGCCGCGCGCTCCCGCAAACGGTGCGCATAGGCGTAGCCTTGCGGCACGCCGTCCCTCTCCAGCACCAGATACGGGTAAACCGCCGCCGTTTCTGCGATCCGACCGGCAAATTCCGCCGCCGGCGGCACGGTATATTCAAAGGTCACCGCTGTATCCCGTATATACGGCGCGTAGATATCCAGCAGTGCCGCCGCATCACCCACTGCCGCCTTACGTATGGCACACTGTCCTTTCATATTGTATCCTCCGCGCCCCAGCGCGCATTTCATAGGAAATTGCGGCATACCGTAATTTCCATCAAAAGTCAGGACATACGCCTGCCTTTTGATACCCCGACCCAGCCGCCTTGGGCGGCATCCGGGGGTAGCAGGACGCGGTTTCTGCCGGAACCGCGTCCCGTAATACGTTTACAGGTCCGGGTTCTCCTCCGCAAACACGGTCACGCCGCGGTTTTTGCTGTCCTGCAAAAACTCACGGATAACACCCGCGATCAGCGCCCGCCAGCGCGGCGTGCTGTCCGCCCGCATGGTCAGGTGGTAGCGGTAACGCCCCATCACCCGAACGACCTGCGCCGCCGCCGGGCCGAGCACGGGCGCTTTCACATCCGCATACTGTCCCTCCATCAGGCTTTGCAAACGGGTTTTGAGTGCCAGCAGGCTTTGCAGCACCTGCTGCTCAATTTCGCCCACTGCGGTCAGCAGGGTCAGACTGCACACCGGCGGACAACGCAGCGCCTGCCGGGTCTGCATCTCCTGCTCAAAAAAGCGCTCGTAATCCTGCCGCGCCGCCGCCAGAATGACCGGATGGGACGGGCTGTATGTCTGGATCACCGCCCTGCCGGTATCGAACCGCCGCCCCGCCCGGCCGACCACCTGCGTGATCAGGGCAAAAGTGCGCTCACGCGCGCGGTAATCCTGCGCATACAGGCTTTGATCTGCATCCAGCACGCCGACCAGCGTCACGTTTTCGAAATCCAGCCCCTTGGTCACCATCTGGGTGCCGAGCAGGATATCCGCCTCCCCCTTGGCAAAGGCGGCAAACAGCTTTTCGTGCGCGCCCTTGGTGTGCATGGTATCCGCATCCATACGGAGCACGCGGGCATCCGGAAACTTTTCATGCAGCTCCTGCTCGACCTTCTGCGTACCCGGGGTTTCGGTGAACAGATGCGTCCCCCCGCACACCGGACACGCCCCGGTGATCTTGACCGATGCGCCGCAGTAGTGGCACATCGCCCGGCCCGAGGCCGAATGATAGGTCAGGTTGGTCGAGCACGAGGGACATTCCGGCACCCAGCCGCACAGCGCACAGCCAATGACCCGGCTGTTGCCCCGCCGGTTGAGGAACAGGATCGCCTGCCGTCCCCGCGCCAGCGTATCCGCCAGCTCCTGCTCAAGCTGCGAACCGATCACGCCCGGGCGGCCTTCCCGCGCCTGACCGCGCAGATCCGCGATCGCCACATCGGGCAGCCCCGCGCCGAGGAACCGCTCCCCCAGCGTGAAAACCGGATATTTCCCCTGCCGGGCGCCGTAGTACGTTTCCACCGAAGGGGTGGCTGAGCCGAGCACCAACAGGGCTTTTTCCTGCACGGCGCGGTATTTTGCCACGTCGCGCGCATGATAACGCGGATTTTGCTCGGAGCGGTACGCGCTGTCCTGCTCCTCATCCAAAATGATCACACCGAGCCGCGCCACCGGCGCAAACACCGCTGACCGCGTTCCGATCACCACGCGGCCGCGCCCCGAGCGGATTTTTTTATAGCTGTCGTACCGTTCGCCCGCCGATAGCGCCGAGTGCAGCACCGCAACCTGATCCCCAAAGCGGGCGGCAAACTGCCGCAGCATCTGGGGCGTCAGACCGATCTCCGGCAC
This sequence comes from Agathobaculum desmolans ATCC 43058, assembly GCF_000701665.1. Classification (GTDB taxonomy): domain Bacteria; phylum Bacillota; class Clostridia; order Oscillospirales; family Butyricicoccaceae; genus Agathobaculum; species Agathobaculum desmolans. The sequence goes on from NZ_JNJN01000009.1 coordinate 27,251, forward strand.
CAGCAAAATCGCGCCTTTGCCCTGCTGCAGCGCCCGGTCGATCAGCTCCAGATAGATCTGTGTCTTGCCGCTGCCCGTTACGCCGAACAGCAGGGCGGCGCGGGCGGCGTTCTCGTCCAGCAGGGCGGACAGGCCGTCGTAAACCTGCTGCTGCGCCGCACTCAGCACGGCAGGAGCGGCAGGCGGCACCGCGGAAAAATCCGGGGTGCGCAGCCGTTCCTCCTGCCGGACACGCAGCAGCCCTTTTTTGACCATATCGCGCAGCGCCGCATCCGAAACGCCGGTCATATAAGTCAGTTCCTTCCAGCTCATCCAGCCGCCGTCCGCCAGCACGGAAACCACATCCATCCGCGCCGGGCTGCGCCGGCTGATATGCGCCATCGCCTCACCCGCCTCCATATCCAATGCAAGCATCTTTTCGGTTTTATCGCCCGTCTTCTGCACGGTATTACTGTGATAGAGCAGAATTCCCTCACCCGTCAGCGCATCCAGCACCCGGGTAACGCTTTTGCCGCCCAGCCGCTGCCGGATCTCTGCCGCTGCCAACGTTTGTCCCGGCTGGTCAAACAGGGCGAGCACCGCACCGGCCTCTCCCTCCCGCGTGTGCAATGCTGCCGGGTCTGCCTGTGGCGCCAGCGTATACGTCTCCTGCCGCCGAAACCACAGCCCCGCCGGCAGGATAGCGTGCACGCAGTCGAAATACGTGCAGTACAGCCGCTCCCGCATCCAGGCAGCCAGCCGCAGCTGCCCCGCGGACAGCACCGGCTCGTCATCCAGCACCTCAACCACCGGCTTGAGCCGGTAGCCGCCGTCATCCTGCCGGAAGGCCAGTACGACCGCTTCCGCTCGTTTATTACCAAAGCCGAACGGCACGAGAACACGGGTGCCGATCTGCACCTGTTCCCGCAGCTCGTCCGGCACGCGGTAAGAATATAGCTTGTCGATCGCATAGGTTGCCGCGTCCACGGCTACCGCGCAGATTTTTTCCGCCATCAGTCAAATACTACTCCCTACGCAGTTTGTTGCCCCGCCGCAGGGTGGGGCAGTATTGTCAGCCCTGCGCCGCACGCTGCAGCAGTCGGTCGAGGATGATATCGCTCAGCGCCTCCTTGCTCATCAAGGGCGGCGTTTCCCGGGTGCCGTCCGCATACAGCAGGGTGACCAGATTGGTGTCCGTGCCGAAGCCTGCGCCCTTATCCCGCAGCGAATTGGCAACCAGCATATCGCAATTTTTGCGCCGCAGCTTATCTGCCGCGTTGTCCAGCAGGTTTTGTGTCTCCATCGCAAAGCCGCACAGCATTTGTCCCGGACGCTTGCTGTGTCCAAGCGCGGCAAGAATATCAGGATTGCGCGCCAGCGTAACCGTCAGCTCCCCTTCGCCCTTTTTCAGCTTTTCGGGAGCGGTCTCTGCCGGGCGGTAATCGCCCACGGCCGCCGCCTTGATGATCATATCCTGCTGCGCCGCCCGCGACACAACTTCCTCATGCATCTCCCGCGCGGAAACGACGTCCACCCGGTGTACGCCGTGCGGTGTTTCCAATGCGGTCGGACCGGAGACCAACGTCACCTCCGCGCCGCGCATGGCCGCGCGCGCCGCCAGCGCATAGCCCATCTTACCGGTCGAGTGGTTGGACAGGAAGCGCACCGGATCCATTGCCTCCTGCGTTGGCCCGGCGGTAACCAGCACGCGCTTTCCGGCCAAGTCCTGCGGCGCAAGCGCCTTTTCGATGCCCCACAGAAGGGTGGGGGTATCTGGCAGCTTGCCGCGTCCCGTATCGCCGCAGGCCAGACGGCCCGCCGCCGGCTCCACGATATGAAAACCGCGCCGCCGCAGCGTGCGCAGATTTTCCTGCGTCACCGGATTATCGTACATCCCGGTATTCATCGCCGGTGCGATCACAACCGGCGCCTTGGTGGCAAGCAGGGTGGTCGTTACCATATCATCCGCGATGCCGTGCGCCGCCTTGGCGATCACATTCGCCGTGGCCGGTGCGATGACGAACACATCCGCCGCTTTCGCCAGCGAGATATGCTCGACCTCCCACGCAAAATCGCGGTCAAAGGTATCCACCACCGTGCGGTAGCCGGACAGGGTCTCAAACGTCATCGGGGCGATAAACTGCGTGGCCGATTCGGTCATCAGCACGCGCACCGCCGCCCCGGCCTGCCGCAGCTTGCTGGTCAGGTCTGCCGCCTTATAGGCTGCAATGCCGCCCGTTACACATAAAACGACGGTCTTTCCTGCCAACCCCATGGCTCAGCGGTCCTCCTCCGGCACATCGCCGTCATCCAGCTCGTGGTCATCAAACTCGTCGAGGCGATGTGCTTCCGTCTCCTCCTCGCCATCCGTCATATCCTGCGGCTGCTCATCTGCATCCAGATCGATCGCATCGTCCACATCCACCATTGCCGCCGCGATTGCATTGTTCTGTGCGATCACCGGCGCAACACGCGGACCCGGACGGTAAACAACCTCGCCCGCGGCGATTTCATCGAGCGCAAGCTTTACCGCCTTATCGGACAGCTGCTCGCCGCTCTCCTCAGCCTGATCGGCAATATCACGGGCGCGCTGCGCGGCCAGATTGACCAGCAGATAGCGGTTGCCCACACGTTTCATCAATTCCTGCATCGAAGGTTTCAGCATAATGTGTTTTCTCCTTTATTTCCCAAACTGGTATTGCATTGTTATGTTCGTTTTGCGCCGTTTATGTACGCCGTTCAGCCAAAATGCCCTGCAATTCGCGCACAGCGCGGTCGATCTCATCGTTCACCACCACATGGTCGAAGCGATCGGTATACTGCATCTCCCGCTGCGCGGTTTCCAGCCGCCGGCACACCTTTTCCTCATCTTCTGTGCCGCGCCCGCGCAGGCGGTGCGCCAGCTCCTCAAAGGAGGGCGGCGCGATAAACACCATCACCGCATCCGGACGTTTTTCGTGCACCTGCATGGCGCCCTGCACCTCGATCTCGAGGATCACGTCGTATCCGGCGTCCAGCTTTTCATTGACCGGCGCCTCCAGCGTGCCATAATAGTTATCTACATATTTTGCATGTTCTAAAAATGCATTCTGCGCGATTTTTTTCTCAAAATCCGCCTTGGAAAGGAAGTAATACTGCACGCCGTCCACTTCCCCCGGACGGGGCGCGCGTGTGGTTGCGGAGATCGAGAAAAACAGACGGTCATCCGCCGCCATCAGCCGGGAGAGCAGCGTGCCCTTGCCCGCGCCCGAAGGCCCGGTAAATACATACAGTGTTCCCTTACGCATCTTCATTCACGCCTCCATCCTCTTCCCCGGCAAAGCGCGCGGCCACCGTTTCCGGCTGCAGCGCACTGAGCACCACATGGTCACTGTCCATAATCAGCACGGCGCGGGTACGGCGGCCGTAGGTGCCGTCCACCACCATGCCGCGGTCGCGCGCTTCCTGCACAGTACGCTTGACCGGCGCAGACTCCGGGCTGACAATCGCAATCAGCCGCGAGGAGGCGACCATATTCCCAAAACCGATATTGATGAGCTTCATCCGCGCCGCCCCCTGTTATTCGATATTCTGGATCTGCTCACGGATCTTTTCGATCTCGCTCTTGATATCCACTACAATACGCGCCATATCCACATCGTTCGCCTTGGAGCCGATGGTATTGGCCTCTCGGTTCATCTCCTGCACCAAAAAATCCAGCTTGCGGCCAACCGGCTGGGTCTCGCGCAGCATGCCGTCCAACTGGTGCAGGTGGCTGCGCAGGCGGACGGTCTCCTCATCCACTGCGGTCTTATCTGCATAAATCGCCGCCTCGGTCAAGATGCGGGTCTCGTCAATGCTGGTATCCGCCAGCACCTCGCGCATACGGGTCAGCAGCTTTTCGCGGTATTCTCGCACCCGCTCCGGCGAGCGTTTTTCCACCTCGCCGACCATACGCTCGATCGCCGCGCAGCGGTCGCGCACATCCTCGGCCAGCTTTTCCCCTTCGCGCTCGCGCATCTGGTTAAAGCCGTCGCAGGCGGCTTCAAACACGGCGGTCACATCGCGGATCATCTCGTCCGCATCCTGCTCGATACGCTCCGAGCCGAGCACATCGGGCAGCTTGGCCAGCACGCTCACGGTCACATCATCCCGCAGGCCGTAATCATCACCCAGCTCGCGCAGCGCGGCCAGATAGCGTTCGGCCAGCGCATGGTTGACCGTAACGGCAACGTCGCCGCCCTCCTCGGCCTCCACGCCGACGAACACCTCGACCTTGCCGCGGGCGATCCGCGCCGCAGCCGCTTTTTTTACGGCGTCATCCAAAAAACCATATTGCCGCGGCGCCTTAACGGTACAGTCCAGATACCGGTGGTTGACAGCGCGCAGCTCGACCGTGATCGTCCTGCCGCTGCGCTCCTCCTTCGCACGGCCGTAGCCGGTCATACTTTTCATAATCCTCTTCCCCTTTATTTTATTCGGGCGGCAGCATCCTGCGCAGCACGGCGATCAGCCGCGACAGCCCGATATCGTACACCATAAACACAAAATTAGCGGCAAACCACAGCACAGCCAGCTTAAAAAAGCCGGGCAGCACAATTCCGCCCAGCAGGCCCCATGCCGCCAATGCACCCGCGGCCGCCAGCACAACATTAAAATACACGAGCTTGATCCCCATCTGCACCTGACGCGGCAGCCGCGCTTCGATCAGATATTTTACCACAGGATACAGCCCGCAAAACAGCACATAGGCCACAACCACGCCTTTGCGCGGCACGATCAGCGCACCGAGCAGCGAAGCCGCCAGATACAGCATCACCGCTGTGCGCAGATGCGCCCGCCGGAGCAGCGGCACAGCCGATGCAATGCCCGCCGCAATGCAGCAGGCCGGGCCGATCGCGGAAGCTGCGCCGCCCACATACAACAGCGCCACGGCGGCTGCGGCCAACAGCCCGCCGCGGGCAATCTCACGCGCGTCCATCAGCAGCCCGCGCCGCAGCACGAGTTCAGGCAGCAGTTACACACCGCCAGCTGCAGGCAGAAATCACACATACTGGCCTGCTGCATCGGCCGGTAACCGCCGTAGCCGCCGGACATGTTCAGGTTGTTGAGCGCTGTGCGGTATTCCAGATTGGAAGGGTCCATCTGGCAGGCCTGCGTATAAGAGCGCGCGGCCTCGTCATACCAGCCCTTGCGGTAATACACCGTGCCCATCAGGAAAAACCACTCGGCATCCCGGCCGGCGGCGCGCTGCAGCAGCTGCTCTGCCATGCCCAGATTGCCCTGATTGATCGCCTGCCGTACCTGGCTGTACAGTGCCGCGTTCGCGCCCGTATAGCTGCGCTGCTGGCCGCCGTACTGCTGGCCGCCATACTGCTGCTGGCCGCCCGATGCACCCGCCGTTTTGCCCGATCGTTCGTTCATGATCTGGTCGTAAGCCTCGTTGATCTCCTTCATACGGGCTTCCGCCAAGTCGGCCAGCGGGTTATTGATATAGTTATCGGGATGATATTTGCGTGCCAGCTCGCGGTATGCGCGCTTCACGTCGTCGTCACTTGTCTGCGGCGTGACGCCCAGCACCTTATAGGGATCCATGTTTACCCCATCCTCCGTTCGTTTGGTACGTGCCGTCCAGCACCTGACGGGTCGCCGCCGGCATACCTAAAAAAATAATATTGCGGATCAGCTCCGCATCCCGCCGCACCTCCAGCAGATCGAACGCCATGCAGATATCAGCGAGCGACCGCTCGAGCGTGCGCTCCAGCGGTTGTTTTATCTCTGTCAGCTCCGGTGTGTGCAGGCCGTAGCGCAGCACCACCGGATTATAATTGCCCTGCTCCATATCCTCCTGCACATCGGCTGCGGCATCCAGCAGGTATACCCACCGCCCGATGTGGTAAAACATCTGCCGCAGCACGCGCTCGCGCACGTCCCCGGTCGGGGGGACGACGGCTGCGGTCATCCGTGCTGAGGCATCCGCCGCGCGGTCCATCGAAGCGCAGCGTTCCCGCTCGAGCGCCTGCAGGTCGTCCAGCGCATGCACCATCTCGCGGTCCGCCTCTGGCAGACGGGCACGGGCGTTTTCGTAGCCGCGCCGCCCGATCCTGCACAACAGCCCGGCCAGCAGGCGTTTCGGCCCGGTTTCATCGGCAAGGCTGTCCCGGAATTTATGATAGGTGAGCAGCACACTCACGTCCGCCGCCAGTTCCAGCGCGGCATCCGCAGGGGCGCAGGGCCGCTTGGTCAGCGGATGCGCATCGCACCGTCTGCCGCAGGGCGGGTCGGTGGTTTGCTCCCCACAGCCCGCAACCAATGCAAAAAAGGTCATGTCGTAGCTGAGAAAATAGGTGTAAAACCGCCCGTAGCGTGCACGGATAGCATGGCACAGACCGCAGTACACCTGCTGAAACCGGTCAGCCTCCTTCACCCGCAGTTCCGGCTTTACCGGACGGATATAGCCAAACATACATAACCCCTTTTTCCGCATCCGCAGTGCGGTTTTGCGTATTTAATTTATTGTACCGAACTTTTTCCGATAAGACAAGGGCGAAACCGATAAAATCAGTAAAAGTTCACAAAAAATTCAGAGCCTTTTCAGCAGATGCCATAAGGTTCTCTGCCGTTTACAGGCGGCGGGTAATTTCAAACGGCACCTCGTTGCGCTGCTTCACGCGCCGGTTGTACCAAATTGCCGCCAAAATGCCGATCACAAACAGCACGCCGCCGCTCAGCGCCGCCGTGCCGCTTCCCGCGCCCATTGCGCCCGCCGCCGCGTAGCCGGCAAAAAACAGCACCACCGGCAGCAGATACACCAGCACAGCGATCCCAAGCACCTGCCCGGTCTCACCCTCTATCAGCACGCGTTCACCTACCTGCGCCTCAGCGCGGTTGCGTGCGGTCACGTACAGCGTCTGGGTTTCCAGCCCGCCGCAGCCGCCGCACTTGGCACAGTCATGCCCGCAGGCCGAGCGGCGCGTCACCTCGATCTCCGCCATGCCGTCCGGCAGCAGCTTTTTGATCGTTCCCTGTTGGGTCATCGTTTTGTCTCACCTTTCCATTACGAATCGCTTATCGAATGGAGAATGGAGAATAACGGAACGGCCCAAGGCCGCGCATTGTATCCGCGCGTCAATTCTCCATTCTTCATTTTTTATTTACTCCAATACCGGCGCATATTCCTCCATAATACGGTAGGCTGCCCGGATACCGTCCACCGCTGCGGACATGATGCCGCCTGCATAGCCTGCGCCCTCGCCGCAGGGGATCAGCCCCGCGCCCGAAAGGGAAAACAGATCGTCCCCGCGCGTCATCCGCACCGGAGAGGAGGTGCGCGTTTCCGGTCCGGTCAGCAGCGCGTCCGCCGCATCAAAGCCGCGGATCTTTCTGCCGAAATACGGCAGGCTGTCGCGCAGCATCGCCTGCGCAAAGGCAGGCAGGCTGGCCGCCGCCTCTCCGTACTGCACGCCGACCGGATAACTCGGCCGGACTTCGCCCGCGCGCACGCTCGCCCGTCCCGCCAGAAAATCCCCCACGCGCTGACAGGGGGCGCGGTACGAGCCGGTCTGCGCGTAGGCCGCGCGCTCGATCTGCCGCTGCAGCGCCACGCCGCCGAACGGCGTACCATCCGCAAAATCCACGGGATCGGCCGAAACCGCCAGCGCGGCGTTGGCATTTTTTCCGTTCCGCGCATGATAGCTCATCCCGTTGGTCACAACGGTGTTTTCCTCGCTCTGCGCCGCGACCACCACGCCGCCCGGGCACATGCAGAAGGAATAGCAGGCCCGTCCCCCCGCGCGGCGGGACAGGTTATACTCCGCCGGCGGCAGCAGCGGATGCCCCGCGTATTTCCCATACAGCGCACGGTCCAGTTCGCTTTGCAGGTGCTCGATCCGCACGCCGACCGAAAACGCCTTTGGCTCAAAGTATACCCCGTTTTGGTGCAGCACTGCAAAGGTATCCCGCGCGGAATGTCCGATCGCAGCCACTGCCCGTTCGCACGGAACGGCATCGCCGCCCGCCTGCACCGCACGCAGCACGCCGTTTTGCAGCGTCACCCCGGTCAGCGCGGTGCGGAAGCGCACCTCACCGCCGTTTTGGATGATTGCGCACCGCATCGTGCGCACCACGTTTTTCAGAATATCCGTTCCCACATGGGGCTTGGCCTTTTTTACAATATCAGACGGCGCACCGTGCGCAGCCAGCGTTTGCAGAACGGTGTCGCACAGCGGATCGCCGATGCGGGTGGTGAGCTTGCCGTCCGAATACGCGCCTGCGCCGCCTTCCCCGAACTGGATATTGCAGTTCGTGTCCAGCGCGCCGCCCGACCAGAACGTATCGACCGCGCGGTCGCGTTCCTCGAGCGCACCGCCGCGTTCGAGCACAAGGGGTGCGTAGCCGTATTTTGCCAGCGTATAGGCGGCAAACAGCCCCGCCGGCCCCAGCCCGATCACCACCGGACGATGCTCCAGCCGCTTACTTCCCCGCGGCACTGTGGGCTTTTCATCCGGTTTATAACGCACGAAGGGCATTTGCAGGGTTTCTGCAAATGCCTTTTCGTCCCACGGCGCATCCAAGCGCACCGTATATACGCGAGCGATGTGCCCGCGCCGCGCATCCACGCTGACGCGGTACACCGCCGCCTGTATCTCCTCTGACCGCAGACCGGTCAGACGCCGCGCTTCCGCCATCGCCTCCTCCTCCGGCCGGTCAAACGGCAGCCGGATATTGCTGACCAGCAAGCTCATTCCGCCACCCCGCTTTCCGCGGGCGGCGCATCGTCCTCCGTGATCTGGATCTCGACCTCGACATCCTCCTGCACCAGCGTAACGCCCGCCGGCAGGCCGGTCGCAGCAACCAGACCCTTTACCTTGTGCGTACCCACGCCAAGCGAGACCGAATCAAACGTCAGGCCGATGGTCAGCGTATTCAGATCGACCTGTTCCAGCGCACTTTCGCTGCCGCGCAGCTCAACCTCGACCGAGTCGGTCAGCACGGACACGGTGTACGGTGTCTGCACATGCGCGGTATCGGTCGGCATAAAGCGTGTTACCTCCACCTTGCGGGTGGAAACGCTTTCCTCTTCCTTTACGCTGATCGTCACACGCGCCGTGGCTGACTGTCCCGCATCCAGCCGCACGCCTTCCGGCAGCGGAATCTCCATTTCAATCGGCACGCCGGTGCGCACATTATCCAAATCGATCGCACCCAGATTGATCTCGGGCAGCCCTGCCAGAATATTCTGATCACCCAACAGGCGCACCGTATCCGGATCAATGCTCACATCAACCTGATCGGTTTTCAGGGTATCGCCATCGGTCAGCGAAACCGCCAGCTTGACGCTTTCGACCGGGTAAACCGGCACCCGCACATTGATCGTATCCGTCTGGCTGGTCACATGCGTGCCGGTGATCGGATTGCCCGCATCGTTATATAGCGTGATCGTGCACTCCCCGGTAAAGGTCGCGCTGCATCCATCTACCGGAATGGTACCGTACGCATAGGCAACCTCGCGCAATTCGGATGCCGGTCCGGAAACCGTGATCTCCTTGGTGGTCGCAGGCTCGGGCGTGTCGGCACGGTAGCCGTCCGCCGGAATGCCGGTCGTTTCCACGCGCACCGGCACGGTTTCAGTCACAACCTTGTCGATCAGCACACGCGCCGAAACGCTGCCGGCCTCCACATCGTTTACGCCGACCGTAACGCGCACGGGCAGTGTATATTCCCCCGCCCCGTCCGTAATGCCGGAAACATCCACCGTTGCCGCGATCCGGCGGCGCAGGGAAGCGTTGGTGATCTCCGCATTCGGGCCGCGCACCGTGATATTCACGCTTTCCGTCGATTCGATCACCGACAGGCCGGTATTGCCCAGCAGGGTATCTGCCCCGATGACCGTCAGCGGCACATTGCTGATCACATTGGTTTTGATCGGATTGACCGCGTCCCGCGCCAGCACCCACAACACAAGCGCCAGCAGCAGCGACAGCAGGCGCAGCCAGATATCATGCTTTTTCATAAACTGCTTCATCGGCCCGCGCCCCCTTTCCATTTGCTGCGCAGCGCGGCGATCCGGTTGGTATCCGGTTTTTCCGAAGAAAGCAGCTCGGATTCCAGCACCTTGCGCAGCACCTCGGGCGACAGGTGACGCTTGAGCATACCGCCGATCGCAACCGAGATCGCGCCGGTTTCCTCCGAAACGACCACCAGAACGCTGTCCGCCGATTCGCTCATACCGACCGCAGCGCGGTGGCGCGTGCCCAGATCACGCGACAGGTTTTGGCTGCCCGAAAGCGGCAGCACACAGCCTGCGGCATGGATGCGGCCATCACGCATGATGAGCGCCCCATCGTGCAGCGGGGTGTTTTTGAAAAAGATGTTTTTCAGCAGCTCGGGCGAAGGGTCCGCGTCCAGCACGGTGCCCGTCGCAGCGATCTCACCCAGCCGTTCCTTGCGCTCAAACACGATAAGCACACCGGTTTTGGTTTTTGCCATATCCGCGCAGGCCGCTACGGTAGCGTCGATTGCCGCCTCAATCGCACCGGGATCGTCCGCCGGAACAAGCAGGCGGCTCAGCTTGCCCTTACCAAGCTGCTCAAGCAGCCGGCGCAGCTCGGGCTGAAAGATGACCACCAGCACAAACGGCGCGTAATACACGGCAGTCTGCAAAATAAACGAAATCGTTGTCAGCTGGGCAAAGCTTGCCAGCAGCAGGATGAGCAGCAGCACCAGAATACCCTTGGCCAGCCGCGCCGCACTCGTATCCTTGAGCAGCTTCATCACCCGGTAGATGATGTAGGCGACGATCAGGATATCAATGATATCCATGATGCCCGCCGTTTCCAGCGAAGCAATGCTCTGCTGGATCGAGCTCCATAAATCGATATTCTGCATCCTCGGATCAAAAAAATTCTGAAATGTTTCCATATATTCACCTGTCCTGTTTATTCTCAGCCCTCCGCATCGCGGAAAGACAGGGGATTTCCTTATTTATACTACCACAACCTGCCCCTCGTTGTATAGCGTATTCGGGAAGGTGTTCATAGTTTTTTTACGGTTTCTCCGATCAGCGCTGCCGCCTGCTCGGCCTGATGCACGGTAGAGTAAAAGGAAAAGGACAGGCGAACCGTGCCGGTCTGCTCGGTGCCGGCGGTGCGGTGAGCCAACGGGGCGCAATGCAGTCCGGCGCGCACCGCCACCCCCTGCCGTGCCAGCGCCTCGGCCACCGTTTCGGACGGCACGCCCGGCACCCGGAAGGACAGCACGCCCGTCTGCGCGGGATGGGCAAAGCACTCGATGCGTGTCTCCCGCTCGAGCGCACGGGCGGTCTCCGCCGCCAGACGCCGCTCATGCGCCAGCATATGCGCCGGTCCGACCGCCCGCACAAACGCCAGCCCGGCAGCCAGTCCCGCAATGCCGGGCACATTAGGCGTGCCGCTTTCAAGCGCATCGGGCAGGAATTCCGGCTGTGCCATCTGTTCGGACAGACTTCCCGTTCCGCCTGCCAGCAGCGGATGCGCGGCGATCCGGTCATCCAGCGCCAGCAGCAGCCCCGTGCCCTGCGGTCCGTAAAGCGCCTTGTGGCCGGGCATACACACCGCCGCAAGGCAGGGATACCGGCGCACATCCAGATCGATCATCCCGGCGGACTGCGACGCATCCAGCAGCAGCGGCACGCCTGCGGCATCCAGCAGGCCGGCAATCGCATCAAGCGGCGCCGCATACCCAAACACATTGGATACATGGTTGAGGATCATCAGCTCCGCCCCGTCGTCCAGCGCCTGCTGCGCGGCTTCCACCATCGCTTCGGCATCCCACAACGGTGTATCAAGCACGACCGGGTCGATCCCACGCAGCGTGAGCGGCCGCATCACGGCGTTGTGCTCATATCCACCCACCGCTACCCGCATCCCCGGCTGCACCAGCGCATGGATCGCCAGATTCAGCGCGTGCGTGGCATTCATCGTGCACACCACCCGCGCCGGATCCTCCACGCCGAACAGCGCCGCGGCCTGCTCCCGGCAGGCATACACGGTCTCTCCCGCGCACAGCGCCGCCGCGTGTCCACCGCGCGCATACCCCGCCGCACCGTGCATAGCCTGCCGCACCGCTTCCTCCACTGCGCGCGGCTTATGCAGGGTGGTGGCTGCATTATCCAGATAAATCATACGCCCACCCCCTCTTCCAGCACGCGGCAGGGTACAATACCAAGCTGCCGCAGGCGGTACAGCACCCCGTCGAGCTGCGGCGCATCCACCCGCACCGCCCAGCCGCACGATTCTGTGCACGCATGGCGCGGCGGACGGGTCACCTCCCCCGACACTCCCATCTGTCCCAGATGCCGCCGCAGGCCGACCGCTTCGGTCTGGCTGCGGCATATCAAAAGCGCATAACGGCTCATCGCCATTCTCCTTCCTGCTTTATTCTCTCCTCATCCTATGTTGCATCCGCCGCCGAAGTGTGCTATGCTGTGACCGGATAAAAAACCATGCTGCGGAGGTATGATCCATGGAACTTTCCACCCTTTCCCTGCACGTACACGCCCTTTCCGTACTGCGCGGCCTGCACCGGCATCCGCTCGTGCACGCCTATGCGGATACGCTGGATGCACTCGACCGCAGTCCCGCTGCTTTTGCCGACTGCTACGGCGCACTGTGTGAAGCGCTGTTTGCCTGCGGCGGGGCGCACCGTGCACTGCTTGATGCCGTCCATTTTGATGCCAACACCCTGACCGACCGGCTGGACACACCCGACCCGTCCCTGCTCGATGCCGCCACGCACGATATTGCCGCGCTGAACGGCCTGCTTGCCTTAGACGGCGCCGCGCTCAAGGCTGCCGCCGCCGGACGCTTCGGGCTGCCCGCACTGCACGCGCTGCCCGATTTTCCCGCAGCCGCGCCTCTCCCCTTCCGGGACGGTGCCTCGCTGGCCAGCTTCTACCGCGCACAGGGCTACGGTTTTTTTGCGCAGTCCTCCGCCTTTGCCATGCAGGATGACGGTACTGCCGCCCCCATCGTGCACCCGGATACCATCCGCCTGCACGACCTGCCCGGCTACGAGCGGCAGAAGCAGCAGATCCTCAAAAACACCCGCGCCTTTCTGGACGGGCGCGAAGCCAATAACATCCTGCTCTACGGCGACAAGGGCACCGGCAAATCCTCCACCGTCAAGGCGGTGGTCAATGAATATGCCGGCCGCGGGCTGAAGATCATCGAAATGTCGCCCCGGCATATTACCTGCTTCCCGCGCCTGTTTGCCGAAACCCTGCGCTCCCCCTTCCGTTTCATCGTCTTTCTGGACGACCTATCCTTCAGCCGCGAGGATGACAATTTCGCTGCGCTCAAGGCGTTTATCGAGGGCGGACTTGCCGGGAAACCCGCCAATCTGGTGATTTACGCAACCAGCAACCGCCGTCACCTGATCCGCGAGACCTTTGCCGACCGCGAAGGCGACGAAGTGCGCGTGCGCGACAGTCTGGAAACGGTCACCTCCCTGTCCGACCGGTTCGGACTGGAGATCACTTTCTCCGTACCGGATAAGGATGAATACCTGTTTATCGTCGATCAGCTGGCCGCCGAAAACGGGCTGACCCTTCCCGCCGACCAGCTCCACCTGCTGGCCGAGCGCTTTGCCCTGCGGCGCAACGGACGGTCGCCGCGCACCGCGCGGCAGTTTATCAGCCAGCAGCTTGCCGACCGGTACGAAAAATAACCCGCATCCGCCCCACCGCGCAAACGGCACACGCCATGCCAATCCCCTAAAGGCACAAAAAAGTCAGGCACATGTGCCTGACTTTTTATGCTTTTGCGGTACATTCTCTTGTGAACGCACGGTTATTTCCGGATCAAACGATTACCAGCCGAAGAACGGGAACGGGCTGTAATAGCCGCCGCCCTGCTCCTGCTGCGGGGCTTCCTGCTGTGCAGCAGGGTCATCGCCCTCCAGATCATGCGCATCCATCAGCGTAACCTTGATGTTGATCATCTTATCTGACGAAATGCGATATACCGTCAGCGTCAGCGTATCGCCGGCCTTTTTGTTCTCCTTCACGCTGTTGATGTCATCCATTGTCGGGGTGGGCTTGCCATCCACCGCGGTGATCACATCACCAACCTGCAGGCCCTCCTTCGCCGCCTTGGCGCGCGAGTCGATCGAATATACCTGCACACCGGACACACTGCCATCGGTCGATTCCACATTTTTACCGGTAATACCAATCGACGGACGGCCGGTTACATAGCCGTTGGCGATCAGCTCATCGACGATCTCCTTTGCAGTATTGATCGGGATCGCAAAGCCCATGCCTTCAATCGAAGCCGCGCTGAACGCATTGCCCGACAGCTTAGCCGAGGTAATACCGACGACCTGCCCGTATTTATTGATAAGCGCGCCGCCCGAGTTGCCCGGGTTGATGGACGCATCGGTCTGGATCAGGGTCATCACGCGGTCGTTGATGGTCACATCGCGGTTGATCGCGGAAATACGTCCGCCCGTGATCGTGTTGGCGAACTGCACGCCGCCGGGCGAACCGAGTGCATACGCATATTCGCCGGGCTGCAGCGCATCCGAATCACCGAACTCCGCCGCAGCCAGCTCCCCTTCCGGGGTGACCTTGAGCACCGCCAGATCGGTCTGCTCATCCGTACCGATGACCTCGGCGGCCAGCTGGTCGCCCTCACTGAGCTGCACCGTGACCTGCGCGGCGCCTTCCACCACATGGTTGTTCGTGATCACGTAGCCGTCCGCCGTCATGATTACGCCCGATCCCGTCCCGGTGCCGTTCGGTGTCTCCGCGATGACCGATACGATCGAGGGACTGACCTTTTTATAGATCTCCTCCCCCGCAAGGCCGTTGACCACATCGTAGTTATCCGGATCCAGCTTTGGGGTATCCGCGATCTGCACGGTCGGCAGCGGACCGGCCGCAGAGCCGTCCGCCGCAGGATCCGCCCCGCCGCTGAACGCGAACGTGCCGAGCAGGGCGCCGCCCGCAAACAGCAGGCATGCCGCGCCTACGCCGCACAGGCCGATCACTACCGCCTTGCCATGCCCCTTCTTTTTCGGGGGCTTACCCGCACCGCCGGGCTGGCCGTCCTGCGGGGGCTGCTGCTCCTGCTGCGGCGCCTGATAGGCCGGATGCTGCACCGGCGTTTGATACGGGGTGCGCGGCTCGGCATCCTGCGGTGCGGACGGAGCCGCCCCATTGTTCTGCTGCGGGGGGATATATCCATCGCCGTTCTGCTGCGGCGTTTGGTTTACGTTGTTGAACTCATCCATTGCTGATGGCCTCCTATCGAGTTTATGCCCTCATTCTAAAGCTGCTGTGTGGATGTTTGTTGAAAACAATATGAATATTTTTTGAATTCCGCGCGGCGCACCGCCGGTCATTCCCGCCCGGCGGGCGTAATGCCGGTCACCGTCAGGCGATCGCCGGATACGGCAAAGCGCACCTCAAACCCGGCAAACGGAAAGCCGTAGACCCGATCTGCCTCCGCCTGATAGCCGGGGCGCGGGTCCTGCGCCAGCGCGTCCAGCAGCGGCTGACGCCGGTCGGGCGGCAGCCGGTCGAGCAGGGCCGGCGGGCAGTCCACCTCCATCCTGCGCTGTAAAATGGGATCGGCAAAGCCGCCCGCCGCTTCGGGATGGGCGTCCGTATACGCGAGATACGGCTTGATGTCGAACAACGGCGTGCCGTCCATCAGGTCTGCACCGGAAACATACAGCACCGGGCCTTCGGGCGTATGCAGCTCGACCCGACCGAGCCGCACCGAGGACAGGCCGATCGCATTCGGACGGAACGGCGACCGCGTGGCAAACACCCCCATCCGCCGGTTACCGCCCAGCTTGGGCGGGCGCACCGTGGGCGACCAGCCCGCGCGCTCGGCTTCGGAAAAATGCCAGATAAGCCACAGGTGGGAGTAGCCTTCGATGCCGCGCAGCGCATCTGCGTTGCGGTAGGGCGGCTCAAACACGATGCGGGCAGGCACGTCCGCCAAGCCGCTTTGACGCGGGATGCCGAACTTGGTGGGGAAATCGCTGCGGATCCGCGCGATGATCTGCATAGGTATGGGCTGTAACATAACGCTTCCTCTTTTTTCTTGAGATGCTTTGATTATAGCATGCCCGCCGCACACGCACAATTACCGGCCTTGCTTTTACAGATTGTTAATGCTTTTTCCGGCGGAAGGCGTTATAATGATAGCATACTCCGGGAAAGTAGGGAAACATATGGCAAAAAAGATATTGATCGTCGAAGACGAAGCGAATATCCGCGAATTGCTGCGGCTGTATCTGGAACGCGAGGGCTATACCGTGCTGGAAG
Organism: Agathobaculum desmolans ATCC 43058; assembly: GCF_000701665.1. GTDB lineage: Bacteria > Bacillota > Clostridia > Oscillospirales > Butyricicoccaceae > Agathobaculum > Agathobaculum desmolans. Next base: position 43,524 of record NZ_JNJN01000009.1, read on the forward strand.
CCGAAAACGGCGTAGAGGGCATCAAGCTATGGAAAAGCGAAAAGCCGGATATGCTGCTGCTTGATGTGATGATGCCCGTAATGGACGGCTGGGCCGTCTGCAAGGAGATCCGCGCGGAGAGCGACGTGCCCATCATCATGCTGACCGCCAAGGGCGAAACCGCGGACCGTGTTTCCGGTTTGGAAATGGGTGCGGACGACTACATCGTAAAACCGCTTGAAATGCCCGAGGTCATCGCGCGCGTGCGCGCGGTATTCCGCCGCATGGCGCCGGACGACGCCCCCGAAAAGCTGGCGTTCGACAATCTCATCATCGATAAACAGGCCTACGATCTGGTCATCAAGGGCAAACGCATGGATGCGCCCCCCAAGGAAATCGAGCTGCTGTACTATCTGGCCTCCAGCCCCAACCGGGTATTCACCCGTGCGCAGCTATTGGATGATGTGTGGGGCTTTGACTACTTCGGCGACACCCGCACGGTCGATGTGCACGTCAAGCGTCTGCGCGAAAAGCTCGAGGGCGTTTCGGACAAGTGGGAGCTGAAAACCGTTTGGGGTGTCGGCTATAAGTTCGAGACCAAGGAGTAAGCCATGGGAAAACACAGTTTTTTCTTCAAAAACTATGTGACGCATCTCATCCTGATCGTGTGCGCATTCGCGGTGGCGGGCGGGGTTTTCCACTACCAGATGAGCAATTACGCCCTTGCCTCCAAGCAGGCTGAGCTGCGCACGACCGTGCAGAGCTTGGCCGAGCAGACCCGGCTGATGCTGGGCACGGATTCCGAGATCATCCAGCAGATCTATATGATCTCGATCGGCACGGTTGCCAAGGAGGATGCGATCACCGTATACGTTACCGACCCGAACGGCTCCATTCAGGTGATCGCCGGGCCGGACGGCCTTGCCACCACAGCGCCCGACTACCGGCTCTCGCAGGAGGTTGTGCAGCAGGTGCATCGCACCGGCAGCTATGCTGAGGTCGGGCGTCTGGGCATGATGGACGATAACTCCAGCTATACGGTCGGCACCGGCGTAACCGGTCCGGATAACCAGCTTTCCGCCATGGTGTTCGTTTATACCAAGGATGCCGCCGCTGCCGATATGGTGCGCCATTCGACACAAACGCTCATGCTCATCCTGCTCATCACGCTGGCAGTGGCGCTCATCCTGTCGTTTATCCTGTCCCAGCACATGACACGGCCGCTCAAGGTGATCGCGGGCGCTGCCAAGGAATTTGCCGCCGGCAACTTCGAGGTGCGCGTACCGGAGGATAACCACTGCTACGAAATCGACGAGCTGGCCGTATCCTTTAACAACATGGCACGCGACCTCAACCAGCTCGAAGAGCTGACGCGCGGCTTCATTTCCAATGTCAGCCACGAATTCAAAACCCCGATGACCACCATCGGCGGCTTTGTAGACGGCATGATCGACGGCACGATCCCTGCCGGCCAGCGGGATAAATATCTGCACATCATCGCGGAAGAAAGCCGCCGCCTGTCCCGCATGGTGGGTCGGATGCTGGATGCCGCCAAGATCCAATCAGGCGAGCTGATCCTTAACCCCGCACCCTTTGATTTTTCCGAGATGACCACCCAAATTCTGCTTTCATTCGAGCAGAAGATCGAAAAAAAGCAGCTTGAGGTAAACTGCGAAATGGATGACCGCCTCATCGTAATGGGCGACCGGGATCATCTGTACCGCGCCGTTTATAATCTGGTGGACAACGCAGTAAAGTTCATCAATCCAAACGGCTGCCTGCGGCTGCGCGCCCATCCGGATGGCAAGTTCTGCACCTTCTCCATCCGCAACACCGGTGCGGGTATTTCCGCAGAAGACCTGCCGCACGTGTTCGACCGTTTCTATAAGGCCGACCGTTCCCGCTCCATGGATAAGACCGGCGCGGGTCTGGGGCTGTATATCGTCAAAAACATCATCAACCTGCACGGCGGCGAGATTTCGGTCAGCTCCAACGGCGGCGCGACCGAATTTGAATTCACACTGCCGCTCGCCCCACAGCAGCTGCCGGGCAGCAAACAATAAGCTTTCTTCCAAACAAAAAGGCTTGGCGCATACGCGCCAAGCCCTTTTTTCAAACCAATATTCGCTTTATGCCGGTTTCCTTACAGGTTGGTCGGGGTGATCGCCTCGAAATCCGCAAGCGAACCGCCGTTCATGAAGCACTCGATGATCTGGCGGCCCAGCGGGTCCAGCTCCGGCGTATCGAACTTCTGCAGCTCCTTGCGGAAGAAATCCGTCAGGATCTTCGCACCTGCATCATAGCCTTCCGTGCCGACACGATCCTGCGTATCCACGCGCAGATACTTGGAACGGATACGCTGTCCGTCGATGGTCATATCCTTCATCGCATAGCCAAGCAGCGAGCAGCGGGCAGGCACCAGATGCTCCCGGCGGATCTTTGCGCCGCCGTGGCGTGCCAGATACTCACGGCTGATCCACTCGGCCGCAAAGCCGACCTTGTACACACCGATATGCTGGTTCGGAATAAGCACATAACGGGTGTTCGGGCTTGCCATGATCTGCTGCAGCAGCAGGTTCGCCTGCTTGACACGCTGACCGGTCGCAAACGGCCAGTAAGAGCCAACGCCCTCGCTCTTCAGCTCATTCCCCGTTACAATAGAGGGGTTGTTGAAGCCGCGCGGCGCCACCAGACGCCACAGCCACGCCAGCGCCGGCGGGATAATGTGCATCATACCCATGATACCGTAATTCGGGTTCTCGCGGGTGGAGGGGGGCATACGCACGCCGAACGAGCGCACATCGACCTCGACCGGCTCCTTCACGATATGCGGGATATCCCGGCGCGGCACGATGGCGCGCGGGTTGGAGCACGGCTTGCCGTTGGAATCCTTGGTATGCTCCCAAATCAGCAGGGTCGCGCCCGCATGGCCTTCCATATTGAAGAAGCAGAGCGGTTCCTTCGGCTCGGTGCAGATGCGCTCGTAAACCGGGTCGCTGCCGTAATGCGTTACGCTGTCCATACGGAGGAACCAGCCGTCCTCACCATCCACCAGCACCAGCTTGCCCGACTTGTTCTGGATCGCCGGATAGCAGGTTGCCATATCGTCGCACACCGGCTCGATCCAGCAGGTCATGCCCATATTGATATAGGTTTCCTCACCGGTCACGGTGTTGGTCGAAAGCAGCACGCGGCCTTCCTCGTCGCGGGCGATATACTGCAGCATTTCGCTCTTGCCGCCGCCCGAAGCACCCTCGTGCATGATGACCATTTCGTTCTCATACGGCGTGACCAGACGGCCGCAGGAGGTATGCGCGGTTACCCAGCCCTCCTGCTCACCGATATCGAGCAGCACCGAATAGACGCCCTTTTTGGCAGACGGACCGGGATACAGGTTATAAGAGAACACCTCGTGGCAGTCATCCAAACGGTTGTGCACAACAACCTGCTTGCCCGCGAAATGCGTGTGGCGGAACGGAGGCGCAACGTAAACGATGGCGCGCGGCGCGTAGCCCTCGCACTCCCTCGCGTTGACAAAGCCCTGCAGGTGCGCCAGCGCAAACGCAAAAAACGCACATGCCTTGGGGCAGACCAGCATCGAGCCGTAGCCGTAAATATTACCGCCCGAATTAAAGGGCATCAGAACCAACTCCTGCGTTTTGAACCATTCCATGGTTTCGCGGCGCAGATCGGCAAAGGGATAGCCGTACACATCCGCAAAACGCTTTTTGTCCGTCGGCTTATCATCCGCAATGCGCATACAGTCCGGCTCACGGCGGCGCATGTAATCCTCTACAAAATTAACCGAGGCACCGTTTTTGCAGTGGGTTACGTCCGCTTCCTTAATCGGACCCTTGCCCGGCACATCGAACACAACGTCATACACGTCCTCATGGTTCGGGCCGAACACCATATCATACAGCTCCGCCTTGGTTGTCGGAACCGATACGCCCTTACAGTTTTCGATCACATCGATCAGTTCATCTGTAAACGTAAATTTACTAAGCAGAGAGTTCATCTGGTTGTTATCCTCCTTACTGCACCGCCCCGTCCTTCCCATTTGCGAAGCGCTGCGCCTGCGAGCATTGTTAATATTTTCACAATAAACAATCCCCAATATCCTTCATTAAATAGCATACTGCAAAATCCGGGCGTTCGTCAACGCATTTTTGGTGATCTGCAAGTTTTTTGTCAACTCCTTGCAAAACCGGCCGGTCGTCCGCCCCGTTTTCAGTTGTTTTTCTCACACGGATACTTGTCCGCCGCACACCGACGTTCCATTTTGCACAAGCGCACAGCACACGGTCAGCGCCCGCAGCGCTCCCACACCCGTGTAACGGACGAACACACGCCGTCCCTGCCGATCTCAAACACCGCGCCGGACAGCGCACATTCGCCCGGCGCGGTTTGGAACGGCTCGGTCAGATCGCCGCGGAACATAGCGATCGACTGCGCGGGGCATACACCCAGCACGGATACCACCGGACCGGTCATCCCGATATCGGTAATATACCCCGTACCCTTGGGGTTGATGCGGTTATCCGCAGTCTGCACATGGGTATGCGTGCCCCATACCGCTGCGGCGCGGCCATCCAGATAATACCCCATGGCAAGCTTTTCACTGGTGGCGTTCGCGTGGATCTCCGCCAGCGCGATATCATACTTGCCTTCGTTGTCACGCAGGATCTTATCCGCACAAAGGAACGGGTTGTCCGGCCCGTAGGGCATGTCGCACCGGCCAAGCAGGTTCATCACCAGCAGGCGCAGACCCTGCGGCCCGTCGTAGATCCCCCAGCCCTGTCCCGGGCTTTGCGGCGCCAGATTAGCCGGACGCAGCACATCGGTGTGCTCATCCAGATAGGAAGCGATCTGCCGCTTGCCGAACGCATGGTTGCCCAGCGTGATCACATCCGCACCGGCGGAAAAAATATCGTCCGCCTGCGCGGGCGTGATGCCGCGTCCTGCGGCATTTTCTCCGTTGACGATCACAAAATCCGCTCCCTGCGCACGTTTGACACGCCGCAGCAGGGCATACAGCGTGTCGATCCCCGCTTCCCCAACGACATCGCCGATGGTCAATACCTTCATTGTTTCACCTCTTGTTTATCTTCCGCAGCTGCAGCGCGATGTAATACAGTGCCCCGCCGGTCACCCCCGCGCCGAAAGTAAACATACCGGCCATACGGCCGCTCCCCACGCCCAGCTCATCCAGTAAAAGGCCAATGACCATCCCGATGGCTGCGCACGCTGCCGCTACCTTCCAGCCGCGGCTCTCCTCGGTCGTTTCCACTTCCTCCTCGTCGCGCAGCAGCGAATCCAGCGTCACATCGAACAAATCGGCTACTGCCTTGATATTCTCAATATCCGGCATGCCTGCATTGTTCTCCCACTTGGTCACCGCCTGCCGCGAAACGTGCAGCAGCTCCGCCAGCGCCTCCTGTGAATATTCTTCCCGGATGCGCAGGGTCTTGAGCTTCTCTCCAAATGTCATATACGTTCACCTCATGCACAGCATAGCAAAAACCGGCGTTTTTGTCTGCTGCGCCCGGTTTCCGGCCTGCTACGCTGCGTTGCAGCCGCCTGATTACTGCGTTTCCGCCTCGCAAATCAGCTCCGCGATGCCGCCGCACTGCCGCAAGGACACCAGCCGCAGCCGCTGTGCCTGTCCCGCCGGGAACAGGCGGATCCCGCCGCCAAGCAGCACCGGCAGCACGGTCAGATGCCAGCGGTCAACCGCCCCGGCGGCGGCCGCCGCCGCGATCAGCTCCGCCCCGCCGCACAGCCAGATGTCCTTTCCCGTACCGTGTTTCTGCACCCGCAGCCATTCTGCCAGATCGCCGTCGATCCGCCGGGCATGCGGCAGCGGTGCCGCGCTGCGCGTCCATACATAGCTATGCAGCCCGTCATAAGGCCACACCCCGGGCGACAGCTCTTCCGTGATCTGCCGGTAGGTGCGCCCACCCATTACAACCGTATCCACCGTTTGCACAAACGCACCATAGCCATCCTCTTCCGATGCATCTGCGAATGCATCCAGCCACGCCACGCTGCCCTGTGCATCCGCGATATAACCGTCCAGACTGACCGCCAGATACGCCACTGTTTTGCGCATGACATCCTCCTTTATGCAAAAAGGGAGGCGGGCAACCCAGCGTTGTCCGTCTCCCCCATTCTCATTTCAATCGTGTCCTGCGGTATTTTCATCCAAAAGCCCAGCTTTGCCGGGCTTTTGAAGCCCCCTATACTCAGTCAAAGAGTGTCGATACCGATGTTTCCTCGTAAATACGGGCGATCGCTTCGGTAAATACCGGCGCAACCGACAGCACCTTGATCTTGTCCAGCTTTTTCTCGCTCGGCAGCGGAATGGTGTCCAAAATCGCCATTTCACGGATCGGGCTGTTCTGAATGCGCTCGATGGCCGGGCCGGAAAGCACGCCATGGGTCGCGCAGGCGTACACTTCGGTCGCGCCGCCCTTTTCCACCAATGCATCCGCCGCGTGCACCAGCGTGCCGGCGGTGTCGATCAGGTCATCTACCAGAATGCACTTTTTGCCTTCCACATTGCCGATGATATTCATTACCTCGGATACATTCGCCTTGGGACGGCGCTTGTCGATGATGGCAAGCGGCATATCCAGCTTTTCAGTGAATTTACGTGCACGGGTGACCGAGCCAAGGTCGGGCGAGACGATCACGGTATCATCCGTGCCCACGCCGAACTTGCCCGCAATGTACGGGATCAGCACGGACGAGCCGATCATGTTGTCCACCGGGATGTTGAAAAATCCCTGAATCTGCGCCGCATGCAGATCCATGGTCAGCACACGGTCCGCGCCCGCAGCGGTGATCAGGTCCGCCACCAGCTTGGCCGAGATCGGATCGCGCGCCTTGCTCTTGCGGTCCTGCCGCGCATAGCCGAAATACGGGATCACCGCTGTGATACGACCCGCCGATGCACGCTTGCAGGAGTCGATCATGATGAGCAGCTCCATCAGGTTATTGTTGACCGGGCCGCAGGTGGACTGCACCAAGAATACGTCCGAGCCACGCACGGACTCCGAAATGGAAACCGAGATCTCGCCATCGGCGAAGGTAGAGATCGCAGCCTTGCCAATCGGCAGGCCGAGTGCGGATGCGATCTGCATCGCCAGCGCGGGGTGGGAATTGCCGGAGAAAATCTTGATGTTTTTTCCGTGAGAGATCATGTCTTTGCCTCCGTCATATTATTTTTATCCGGTTGGATCTTTATTTACTGATAACTGCCGGCGGTCCGGCAGACCGCCTTATTTTTTCTCATGCGCGGCGCGGCGGCGGTCGTTCCAGCCCTCCATATTGGTCTGGCGGGCACGAGCCACGCAAAGCGCGCCTGCGGGAACATCCTTGGTCACAGTAGCACCTGCCGCAGTAAATGCACGGTCGCCCAGCTTGACGGGGGAAACCAGATTGGTGTTGCAGCCGATAAAGCAGTCGTCGCCGATCACCGTCTGGTACTTATGGTAGCCGTCGTAGTTGACCACCACCGTGCCGCAGCCGAAGTTGACCCGCTCGCCGACTGTTGCGTCGCCGATATAGGTCAGGTGCGACACCTTGGTGCCATCACCGATGGTGGATTTTTTCAGCTCGACGAAGTCGCCGATGCGGCAGCCATCGCCCACCGTGCACTGCGGGCGGATATACGCAAACGGACCGACCGTAACATTTTTGCCCACCGTCGATTCATACACCTGCGAATTGTTGACCGTGGTGCCCGCACCGATCTCCGCCTTTTCGAGGATGGCGTTCGGGCCGATCACTGCGCCCGCGCCAATTTTGCAGCCCGGCCGGATATGGCAGCCCGGCAGGATCACCGCGCCCGCTTCGATCTCGGCATCCGGTGCGATATACGTGCCTGCCGGATCAAAGAGCTGCACGCCCTTTTCGATCAGGCCGAAATTGATCTGCTGCATCAGCGCCATCTGTGCAATATAGGCCGAGCCGCCGCTGCAAATCTCTACGATCTCGCCGGTCACAGCAACACCCTTCTGTGCACCTTCCTGCACCGCAGCCGCAACCAACGCATCCAGCGTATCTGCGCCGCTCCGGAGCGCACGCCGCAGTGCCCCGCAGGTGAATACTGCCGCCAGACAATGCTCCTCCCGCGGGAGGGACTGACCCTCCGCATCAAAGCCCCGCTGTTCATCTGCCAGCACGCTGACGCCGTAACCGGTCGTCACCTGCATTGTCAGCAGCCGGGTCAGCGCGTCTGCCTCCGCCAGCGCGAACGGCGCGGCGATCACGAGCACCTGTCCGCAATCCGGCAGCTCTGCCAGCGCAGCAAAGCGGTTCGCCGGATCAAGCGGCAGGCTGCGCGCCCCCGCTAAAGCAGGCTCGCGGTCATCGTGTACAAAAAAACGTGTCTGTGCCTGTTCCGGCAAAGCCTCGCACACGGCATCGCCCGCCGTGCCGAACAGCACCGGACGCGCATAGGCGGCAGTACCGCTTTCGTCAAACAGGCCGCCAACCAGAGCGGCGATCACATCATTCATAGCAGGAATCCCTTCCATTCCGTAGGGGCATGCCGCCCCATTTTTTCAATACAGCCTTATTATACAACAGCCGCACACAAATTGCATCATCATTTTTCGATAAATTTCCGATCATTTTGCGGTTCTTTTCGCCGTTTGCCGACAAAAAATCCCGCCCCAAACCGGCTTCTGCCCCCACACTGTGCCTTGACAGTCCCGGCGCAATGTGATATATTTATCTCGCAAAGCTACAAATATATCACTTGAAAGGAGTCTTTGCCATGAAACTGCCCCGCTTCACCCTAACGCAAAACAAAGTGATCAGTGTTTGCGGCTGGTCTGTCGTCGTTGTGCTGCAGGCGATTGCGCTGCGTATCCCTGCACCGGTCGCCCGGCTGCCGCTGGCCGCGCAGATCCCCCTAATCCTTCTGATCCTGCTTTCCGGTATTGCCGTTGTCGGCACAGCGCTCGGCATCCGCACGGAAAAGCCGGATGAACGCGCGGTCTATAACCAATACCGTGCAAACTCCACGCTGTTCACGCTGATTTTCTTCCTGTTCGGGATTTATCTGCTCTTCGGCGACGGCCGCGGATGGGAAACGCTGTGCTTCACCCGTGGGCAGATCATTTTTCTCTTCGGCCTGCTCTGCCTATTGCAGGATGGCCTGTTCCTGCTCTATGAAAGGCTGGGACACTGACCATGCTGCATACACGGATCCGTGAGCTGCGGCTGTCCCGCGGCATGGAGCAGGCGCAGCTGGCCGCGCTCGTCGGTGTGCGGCGCGAAACCATCGGACGGCTGGAAAAAGGGCAGTATAACCCCTCGCTCAAGCTGGCAATGGATATTGCCCATGTGTTCGGCCTGACAGTAGAAGATATTTTTACCTTTACGGACGAGACCTAAGTGCCTCCCTGTACTCAGCTCTGCTGCGGCATCCGCCGCTTTCCGGCACCGCAGCCAGACGGAACGACCGCCGGTCATATCCCCCGCCGCCCCTTCATATGGTGTACCAAGGGGGCGTTCGTTATGTTTATCACCATCACCCGCGATACACTGTACCGCATCGGCGCAGGAGCCGGTGTGTGTGTTCTGCTTGCCGCACTCTTTCTGCTGCTGCCGCAGCAGCAGGAGCAAGCCGCCGTAACTGCGGCCGAAGCCGACACCGCAGCAGCAGATTGGGGGCTGTCCTTTCAGGTGCAGGGGCAGCCGCCGGCCGGCAACGCATCCGCCGAAGAGCTGCGCGGTTATCAGGCGCTGTATCTGGGCGACACAGACAAAAAAACCATCTATCTGACTTTTGATGCCGGCTATGAAAACGGCTGCACACCCGCCATTCTGGACGCGCTTAAAAAGCACCATGCGCCCGCCTGCTTTTTCGTTGTGGGCAACTACATTGATACCGCGCCCGAGCTGGTGCAGCGCATGGTGGCAGAGGGGCATCTGGTCGGCAACCACACCCTGCACCACCCGGATATGTCCGCCATTGCGGACAAAGCGGCCTTTGCCGCCGAGCTGACCGGACTGGAGGAAAAATATACCGCGCTCACCGGTCAGCCCATGCCCAAGTTCTACCGTCCGCCGCAGGGCAAATTCAGCCGGGAAAACCTGCGGCAGGCGCAGGAACTGGGCTACACAACGGTATTCTGGTCGCTCGCCTACGTGGATTGGTACACGGATAACCAGCCCACTGAGGAGCACGCTTTTTCCAAGCTGGTGCCGCGCATCCACAACGGCGCGGTGGTGCTGCTGCACTCGACCAGTGAAACCAACGCGCGTATTCTTGACGAGCTGCTCACCCGCTGGGAGGAGGCCGGCTATACCTTCGGCAGCCTGAATGAGCTGAGCCTGTAACCTATCAGCCGCAACAAAGCGAGACTGTCAAAAAACTTGCGTTTCCGACAGTCTGTGTTTGCGCTTCGCCAAACACGGACGAGAAAAAGTTCCCATATAGAAACTTTTTCTCTCTTGCAGTATAAGCCCGTAGGCCTCTGACCTCATTCCGCCGCTGTGCGGCGATAAAATGAGAGCAAGTCAGGCGCATGTCCTAACTTTTACCGCACATTTCGCACTTTTACGCGCCTGTCCCGTCCTCTATGGCGCACTCCTCCGCTGCGCACAGCGCCTGCTTCAGCTCTTCCCCGATCTGCGCGGATGATAAATATGCGCCTTCCGCCTCGATCCGGTCGATTAGACGGCTCACCCTATCCACCAGTGCACAATACGCATTTTTATCGTGCAGCGGCCTGATTTCATCTTTTCGTTCCTACATTTCCGCCACCTCTTATCCTACTTTATCTTACTTGGTAGTATTTTGCAATATGTTAGCGCATAAAATGCTATATTAAATGCAAAATCCATCAAGAGGTGCCCAGAATGAAGCCGTTAAAGGATAAAATTTCAATCACGCTTGATTCCGATATCGTACAGCGGCTTCGCACGCTGGCCGAAGAGGATGACCGTTCGCTTTCTCAATATATCAACATGGTTTTGCGCAATTATCTGAGACAGCACAAGCCGCAGCAGTAAAACAATCGCCCCATCTGCAACAGATGGGGCGATTGGAGGCTGTCGAAAAACTTCGTTTTCGACAGCCTCTCGATCGAAACCACGCTTTCGATCGAATTTGCGACTGCGAATCGCGCCCTTTGGGCACAATTCTACGTCGTCTTGTATAAAAACCGAGATACACGCTCCCGGTTTTTATGAAAATTGCAGCAAGCTGCAATTTTCTATTTAATGCGCACTGCCGCGCGTGTTGCTCACGCGCAATAACAAAATCCTTTTTTGACAAGCTGAATCGCCCCATCTGCAACAGATGGGGCGATTGTTTTATGACAGCCGGTTCTTAAAATCCTCATAACCGAATATTTTAATAACCTCGTCCGTGCCGTCCGCACGGCGCACTGCAAGCATCGGCAGCGGCACCCCGTTAAAGGTGTTGGTCTTGACCATCGTATACAGCGCCATATCCTCAAACACGACCTGATCGCCCGGGCGCAACGTATTGTCAAAGGAATATTCTCCGATCACATCACCCGCCAGACAGGAGCGTCCGGTCAGCAGATAGGTAAACGCCTTTTTGCCCGGCTCGCCCGACCGCCATACAGGCGGACGATAGGGCATTTCAAGCACATCGGGCATGTGGCAGGCCGCCGAGGTATCCAGAATCGCAATGTCCTTGCCGTTGTGCATCACCTCGAGCACCGTTGCGGCCAGCCAGCCCGCATTGAGCACGACCGCCTCGCCCGGCTCCAGATAGATCTGCACATGATATTTTTCGCGCAGATAATTGACGCACTGGACAAGCGTTTCCACATCGTAATCATCGCGCGTGATATGGTGGCCGCCGCCCAGATTGAGCCACTTGATACCCTCCATATACTTGCCGAAGCGGTTTTCAAACGCCGCTACCGTGCGCACCAAATCATCCGCATTCTGCTCGCACAGGGTGTGGAAGTGGAAACCTTCGATCCCTGCCAACAGTTCGGGTTGGAAGTTGGCTTCGGTAATGCCCAGCCGCGAGGTCGGCCCGCAGGGGTCGTACATCGCGTGTTCAGCCGGCTGGGTCGAGCATTCCGGATTCAGACGCAGGCCGCAGCTTTTTCCCGCCGCCCGCGCCAGATTGCCGTAAGCCTTCCACTGGTGGAACGAATTGAACACAACATGGTCGGCATAGTGCAGGATCTCCTGAAATTCCCCCTCTGCATAAGCCGGGGAGTACACATGGGTCTCGCCGCCGAATTCCTCCTTGCCGAGACGTGCCTCGAACAGGCCGGACGCCGTTGTTCCCGCCAGATATTCACGCAGCAGCGGATAAGCGGAAAACATGGAAAACGCCTTCTGCGCCAGCAGAATTTTTGCGCCGGTGCGGTCGGCCACATCGCGCAATACCGCCAAATTCTGCACCAGCCTGTTTTCATCTACCAGAAAACAGGGGGTGGGAAGCTCAGTGAATTTCATATCAGTCCACCAGCACCGGATTTTCGCTGATCTGCCACGGCAGCCCCCACTTGTTAAGGGCTTCCATATACGGATCGGGATCGAATTCCTCCACTGTGAATACGCCGGGCTTATTCCACTTGCCGGTCATCAGCATCATAGCGCCGATCATCGCAGGTACACCCGTGGTGTAGCTGATCGCCTGCGAGCCGACCTCGCGGTAGCACGCCTCATGGTCGCACACGTTATAGATATAGGCGGTCTTTTCCTTGCCGTCCTTCTTGCCGGTGAAGATGCAGCCAATGTTGGTTTTGCCCTTGGTGCGCGGGCCGAGCGTTGCAGGATCGGGCAGCAGCGCCTTCAGGAACTGGATCGGCACGATCTGCTGTCCCTCGAATTCGATCGGGGTGGTGGACAGCATGCCGACATTCTCCAGACACTTCATGTGCGTCAGGTAGGACCGGCCGAAGGTCATAAAGAAACGGATGCGCTGTACGCCCGGAATGGTCTTGGCAAGCGACTCGATCTCCTCATGGTGCAGCAGGTACATATCCTTATGACCGACCTGATCGAAATCATACTCGCGCTTAATGGACATCGCGGGGATCTCGACCCAGTGGCCGTTCTCCCAGTAGGAACCGGGCGCAGAAACCTCGCGCAGGTTGATCTCCGGGTTAAAATTGGTCGCAAACGGATAACCGTGGTCACCGCCGTTGCAGTCCAGAATGTCGATGGTATCGATCTGGTCAAACAGGTGCTTCTGCGCATAGGCGCAGTATGCCTGCGTCACACCCGGGTCAAAGCCCGACCCCAAGAGCGCAGTCAGACCGGCCTTTTCGAATTTCTCCTTATACGCCCACTGCCACGAATAATCGAAGTAAGCGGTGAAGCCCTCCTCCTTGCAGCGCTTTTCGTAAACGGCGCGCCATTCCGGATCATCAGTGTCCTCCGGCTCATAGTTGGCGGTATCCATGTAGTTGACGCCGCACTTGAGGCACGCATCCATGATGGTCAGATCCTGATACGGCAGGGCAATATTCATCACAATATCGGGCTTGTATTCCTCGATCAGTGCGCACAGCTCGTCCACATTGTCCGCATCCACCTTGGCAGTGCGGATCTTGGTCGGGGTCGTGCCGTCCAGCTTTTCCTTGATGGCATCGCACTTGGCCTTGGTGCGCGAGGCAATCATGATCTCCTCAAACACGCTGCTGTTCTGGCAGCACTTGTGAATGACCACGCCGGCCACGCCGCCGCAGCCGATAATAAGAGCTCTTCCCATAGTCGGTTCCTCCTGTATGTTCGTTTGTTTATCCGTATGATTTGGCGCCTGCTTCACGCGCAAGCGCGAGATCCTTCGCTGCGCTCAGGATGACAATCTAAAAGCTGTCATTCTGGGAAGCGAAGCGACGAAGAATCTTGCGTCTGCGCGAAAAATGCTATTCCTCTACTTTTTCCAATAGTTTCTGCACATAATTGGGCAGATAAAACGCGCCCTTATGCAGATTCGTATTATAATATTTGGTCTCGATGCCGCGGGCATTCCATTCCTCCGCCTTGAGGTCGCGCACCGGATGCACACCGCGGGAGGAAAAACCGAACAGCCAATGGCCGGACGGATAGGTCGGGATGTGTGCCTGAAACAGCCGGCTCAGCTCAAACGAGTGCACGATGTTGCGGTGCGCCCGCTGACAGGCCAGCGCGTCGCCCTTATAGAACGGGCTTTCGTGCTGATTGACCAGCACGCCGCGCTCGCGCAGCGCCTTGCAGCAGTTGCCGTAAAACTCCATCGTGAACAGGCCCTCGCCCGGTCCGAAGGGATCGGTCGAGTCGATGATGATAAGATCGTATTCGTCCTCGATACGCCGGATGTATTTCAGGCCGTCCTGATACAGGATGTGCACGCGCGGATCGTCCAGACTGCACGCGACCGTTGGCAAAAATTCTTTGCAAACCGCCACCACGCGCTCGTCGATCTCGACCAGATCGATATGCTCGATATGCGGATAGCGGCACAGCTCGCGCACGCAGCCGCCGTCCCCGCCGCCGATGACCAGCACCTTGCGGATGCGTTCGCCCAAAACGGCAAGCGGCACGTGCACCATCATCTCATGGTAGATGAATTCATCGCGCTCGGTCAGCATCATGTAGCCGTCCAGCGTCAAAAACCGGCCGAATTCCTCGCACTCGAACACATCGATGCGCTGAAAATCGCTCTGTTCGGTATAAAGCTGACGGTCAACCTGTATTTGCAGGCCAACGGTCGGCGTATGCATTTCAGTAAACGTCAGTTGCATGGGCTGATGACTCCTTTGATCACCTGCAGGTTGTCCACGTCCGGATCCTCCGTACCGAGCAGCATGCAGTTTTTGTCCTTTGCGTAGCGGATATAGTCCAAAATTTCACGGGTGATGCGCTCACCCGGTGACAGGATCGGGATGCCGGGCGGATAGCACATGACAAATTCCGCACAGATCCGGCCGACCGTATCCGCCAGCGGCACGCTCTGCTTTTCCGCATAAAAGGCTTCCTGCGGGGCGGCTACCACCTGCGGCGAAATATACTCCTGCCGCATCAGCGTTGCCTTATCCCGCTTATAGCGGCGGCGGATGTCCGCCAGCGCCGCCACCAGACGCTCCAGATCGCGCTCACGGTCGCCTACCGAAACATAGGCCAACAGGTTGCCCAGATCGCCGAATTCGGTTTGGATATCATAAAAATCCCGCAGGATATCATACACTTCAATGCCGGCCAGACCAACGTCCAGTGTGTTGACCGCCAGCTTGGTCACATCAAAGTCGTACACGGTGTCGCCGTTGACAAGCTCACGGCCGTAGGCATAGTAATCGCCGATCTGGTTGATCTCCTCTCGGGCGTACTCGGTCAGCCCGGTCACCTTGCGGAAGATCTCCTTCCCGTACAACGCCAGATTTTTGCGCGAAATATCCAGACTGACCATCAGCAGGTACGAGCCCGAGGTCGTCTGCGTCAGGTTGATGATCTGCCGCACATATTCGGCATTCATACCCGGCCCGCACAGCAGAAAGCTGGACTGCGTGAGCGAACCGCCCGATTTGTGCATGGAGACCGACGCAAGATCCGCGCCCGCCGCCATAGCGGATACCGGCATGTTTTCTCCAAAGTAAAAATGCGTGCCGTGCGCTTCGTCCGCCAGCACCTTCATCCCTTTGGCGTGCGCCAGACGGACGATCTCCCGGATATCCGAGCAGATGCCGTAATACGTTGGATTGTTGACCAGCACCGCCTTAGCCGCAGGATGCTTTTCGATCGCAGCCTTAACGTCCGCCACCGACATACCGAGCGAGATGCCCAGCCGGTCGTTCATCTGCGGATTGACATAAATCGGGATCGCGCCGGTCAGCACCAGCGCGTTGATGACGCTGCGGTGCACATTGCGTGGCAGGATGATCTCATCCCCCCGCCCGACGACCGACAGAATCATCGCCTGCACACTCGACGTAGTGCCGCCGACCATCAAAAACGCATGTGCCGCGCCAAATGCTTCTGCCGCCAGTTCTTCCGCCTCGCGGATGACGCTGACCGGATGGCACAAATTATCCAGCGGCTTCATCGAATTGACGTCCACCGTCAAACAGCTTTCACCTAAAAAGCGCGTCAGCTCCGGATTGCCGCGCCCGCGCTTGTGTCCGGGCACATCAAACGGTACGATGCGCATATCCTTAAATTGTTCGAGCGCCTCTTTGATCGGCGCACGGGATTGATCCATAGGAAAACCTCCTTGCCAAGAGGGAATAAATTGCGAATGAGGAATGGAGAACAGACGACTTACGCCCCCGACGCGAAGCGCCGCATGGAACAGATGATTTTCCACCGAAAAATCATCATCAAAACCGGGGGCGTGTACCTCGGTTTTGATACAAGGAAGCATCCGGACGTTGTCCGGTGCGTCCCCTCGGCCGGAAATATATTTCCGGCCGAAACGTCAGCGTTAGTAGACGTTTTTCCCCGAGAAAATCTCGATCATCTCCCGCCGCAGGTCGGAATGGATCTTCAGACGGGTTTTGGGCGGCAGCTCATAAATATCCGTATTGAACAGATAGTTTTGCAGATCCACTTCCTTGAGCAGCATCCGTGTGTGAAACAGGTTGGCCTGATACACGTTGATGTCATACGCATCATACTGATCCAGTGTGTGCGGATCGATAAAATCCTGAATCGAGGTCATGTGATGATCCATGAACAGCTTTTTGCCCTCGATATCGCGGGTAAAGCCGCGCACGCGGTAATCCATCGTGATGATATCCGAATCGAACGAGCCGATCAGGAAATCCAGCGTGGACAGCGGCGTGATCTCGCCGCAGGTCGCCACGTCGATATCCACGCGGAAGGTCGCCAGACAGGTATCCGGATGGTATTCCGGATAGGTATGCACGGTCACATGGCTTTTATCCAAATGCGCCACAATGGTATCCGGTTCGAGCGCCGGCTTCATGTGTTCCTCCGCGATCAAAAACGTGACCGACGCACCCTGCGGATCGTAATCCTGCTTGGAAATATGCAGCACGTGCGCGCCGATCATCTCTGTGACCCGCTCGAGAATACCGGTCAGGCGTTCGGAGTTATACTGTTCGTCGATATAGGCGATATA
Organism: Agathobaculum desmolans ATCC 43058; assembly: GCF_000701665.1. Lineage (GTDB taxonomy): Bacteria > Bacillota > Clostridia > Oscillospirales > Butyricicoccaceae > Agathobaculum > Agathobaculum desmolans. The sequence goes on from NZ_JNJN01000009.1 coordinate 60,577, forward strand.
GTCGCGCTGTTCGCGCTCGGTCTTCGCGTAGCAGACATCATAAATATTAAAGGAAAGCGCTTTGGTCAGGTTGTTGAACCCATACAGTTTGAGCGTATTTTGCATATCGTTCATCCTCGTATATTAAAAAATCCTCAAGCAAAAAGAAAACCCGCAGAAGGCGGGACATCCTTTTCTTGAGGAATACAATCGCTCTCACCGCCGCCTTACGGCGAAACGGTTTTGCAATGGGGAGAGGAAAGAGTCTATATAGCAAGAACCTACTTTTACTACTCTTATTGATCGTTTCACAAGTGTGATGCGCCCGCGGCACACGGCTTTTAAGCAGCCAACTTATAAAATTCAATAAGGCAACAAAGTTGCCATGTTCGGCATTTGACCCGGCTGTCCGTATGGCCTTGGCGCCTTCCGGCGGGGAAGGGCGGTCAAAGAATTCTGCTGGCAAAGGCTTTGCCTCTTCCGAATAGTATTATTATATCGCACCGCCCTGCGGATTGCAAGAGCTGCCTTGCAGCTTTTCTGCGGAAAAGCTCATTTTTTTGCTGCGAAACCGAACTGGAAGCCGCCGGAAATCCACTGTTTCCCGATGGTCCGCATTTACGGCGCCGGCTTTGAAAAAAACATCGAATAATGATATAATAACCGCAGAACAGCTATTTTACAATTATGCCGGCAGCGCAGGTCAGAACAATCTGTACCGCTGTGGTAATGCTATTGATTTTACCCGTGCGGCAGGCATCGGGGCAGGAAGAGAGGAAATATGTGAAAATGGCGGGCTTTTATACCAAACGAAAGAAAACCGGCAAAAAGAAAATACACACGCAGGCTGCTGTGACCGCCGTGCTGATGCTGCTTTCCTTCGCAGCCGGCGCGCTCACACACCGTGCGCTGACCCGGCCGCCGCAGACCGATGCAGGGCTGACCTATATCGAGGAGATCCCGGTCGTGACAGACTTTCTGCCTGAAGGCTGCCGCGCCCGTCCGGGCGAAAAGCGCGAGATCAAATACCTCGTGCTGCACGAAACCGACAATTTCTCCGCCGGGGCAGATGCCGCCGCGCACAACTCATTCATTCATCAAAACGCCAACGCACCGGAAGGTATCGTTTCGTGGCACTACACCGTGGATGACCGCCAGATCTATCACCATCTGCCGGACGATGAGAATGCCTACCACGCCGGTGACCGAATGGAAAAGAACGGCGGCAACCTAAACGGCATCGGCATTGAAATGTGCGTCAACGAGGGCAGTAATTACGAGCAGACACTGCTCAACGCGCAAAAGCTGTGCGCCCGCCTGCTGATCGAATACGATCTGAAACCGGGTGCACTGCGCCGCCATCAGGACTTTTCCGGCAAGGTATGTCCCGCGCGGCTGATCGAATCTGGCCGGTGGGATGCGTTCTGCGCCGCCGTCGAGCAGCGCTACCGGGAGCTGAAATCCGTGCAGTAGATCTCCTCTTTGCTGCCGCGTGCAAAAAGCGCGCAAAAACACAGGGCGATTTGTCACAAATCGCTCTTTTCTTTTATCCTTTTTGGTGCTATACTGCTAAAGTATCGCGTCTTTGTACGCAGTATCTGTTAAATCAAGGCGGGTCTGCATACTGCACCGTACCCGCCGTATTACAAAAGGAGTGAACTGAAATGATCGTAATTCTCAAGCCAAACAGCGAACAGGAACGCATCGACCGCTTGATGCAGCATTTTAAGGACATGGGGTTGGCCATCCATTATTCGCAGGGCGAAAACACCACGATCTTTGGTCTGGTAGGCGATACCACCAAGCTCGACGAAGGGGATATCATGGCCTATGACGTGGTCGAACGTGTGCAGCGCGTATCTGAACCGTTCAAGGCCGTCAACCGCAAATTCCATCCCGAGGATACGGTCATCGAAGTGGCGGGACGGAAGATCGGCGCGGGCTACTTTAACGTGATGGCCGGCCCCTGCTCGGTCGAAAGCGAAGCGCAGATCGTCGAAGTGGCGGAAGCCGTCAAAAAGGCGGGCGCCTCCTTCCTGCGCGGCGGTGCGTTCAAGCCCCGCACCTCGCCCTACTCCTTCCAGGGTCTGGAAGCCGAAGGCCTCAAGCTGCTGCTTGAAGCCAAGCGGCAGACCGGCCTGCCCATCGTAACCGAGATCATGAGCGAAAAGCACCTTGATCTGTTCGCAGATGTGGATATCATCCAGCTCGGCGCGCGCAATATGCAGAACTTTATGCTGCTCAAGGAGCTGGGCGCCTCCGGCAAGCCCATTCTGCTCAAGCGCGGCCTGTCCGCCACGATGGAAGAGTTCCTGATGGCGGCGGAGTACATTTTCGCAGGCGGCAACACCAACGTGATCCTGTGCGAGCGCGGCATTCGCACCTTTGAAAAGATGATCCGCAACAATCTGGATATTTCCGCGGTGCCGCTGGCAAAAACACTCAGCCACCTGCCCATTATCATCGATCCCTCGCATGCCGCGGGACGGCGCGATATGGTGCAGCCGCTTTCGCGCGCCGCCATTGCCGCAGGTGCGGACGGTCTGATCATCGAGGCGCACAACGATCCCAAGCACGCCCTGTGCGACGGCGCGCAGTCGCTCGACCTGCCGCAGTTTGACACCGTGATGGCGGACATCAAACGCCGCGCCGCGTTCGAGGGCCGCGAGATGATGCCGCTGTGAAAAGCCTTGTCCGCTTCGGCGTGATCCTGCATCATATGGCAACACTTGCCGGATGGCTCTTCTGTCTTGTGCTGCTGGCCTTTCCGCACAGGCGCTCCATGCTCGGCTTTCTCCTGCTGCTGGTGCTGACCTTTACGCAGACGATCGCCTCGCTCGAGCTGATCGGCCGCTGGCTGCTCGGACGGCTGAACGAAAAAGAGCAGCGGATGCAGCAGAGCGTTTCGCGCTGGTGCGAGGCCTTCGGCGAAACGGCTGCCCGGCGGATCTTCGCTGTCATGTTGATCGCCATGGTTGCCTTCAAGCTGGCGCTGCCCGCCGTATGCAACAGTATATAATCCGAAAGCACCGCATTGCTGCGGTGCTTGAGACTGTCGAAAAACTGCGTTTTTCGAACAGTCTCTCGATCGAATTTGCGACTGCGAATCGCGCCCTTCGGGCACAATTCTCCGTCCCCTTGTATAAAAACCCACGCACCTGTCGCGGGTTTTTATGAAAATTACAGCTTTCTGCAATTTTCTATTTGATACGCGCTGCCGCGCGTATTCTGATGCCCGTCGGCAAGACGCTTTTCCGATAAACTAAAGCACCGCATTTGAACTGCACCCCATTTGTTAGACAGTATGATATACTATCTAACAGATGGGGTGATTTTTTATGCCAAAGGGAGTTTCACAAAAACGATATGCACCAGAATTCAAGAAACTGGTAGTGGAAACTATGAGGAAAGAAAATCTCAGCTGCACAGAAACAGCTGAGAGATTCGGGATCCGCCACAAGCGAGTACAGGACTGGGAACGAATCTATCTGACCGAAGGTCCAGAAGGCTTGTATATTGAGCGGCGTGGTCGAGCAGCTACAGGCCGTCCTCATAAGATTTCCAAGGATGTAGAGGAAGACCTCATTGCAGAAAATCAGCGTCTACGTGCAGAGG
>NZ_JNJN01000010.1 GCF_000701665.1 Agathobaculum desmolans ATCC 43058
GCCAGCTTTCGTTCTTTCCTGCGCTCCCGTATCAGCAGCTGCTTTACTACATACTTATCCTTAAACCCAAAGTGCTCTGCCACTTCCCGCTGCGTTTTCCCCTCTGACAGCATGACTTTGATTTCCGGCAGCAACGCCTGAACTTGTGTGTAATTTCTTTTCCTCATAACTATACCCCCTGATGTAGCTTATTTTCCTACATCAGGGGGTATTTTGTCACTGTCCGTTTTTACTGGGGCAGTTCACATTGTGAACCGGAGGGGGCTGCAATTTCCTGCCCGGTCGAAACTGGCAGGAGGAATGCGCATCATATTTGCTGCCGGGCCTGCTCGATCGCCTCGGTCAACTGTTGGTGTGTGTCATCAAAAAGCAGACGTTTGTTGTGCGCAAAATACGCTTCGCTGCCGAAGTTCTGAATGAACCACGAGGTGAAAAAGTTTGCCGTCAGCTCGGTGGCAAACAGCACCAGTTCCTGACTGTCCGGAATGGCCGCGTCGAGAAAGGCGAAGGCGTTGGCGATCTGCGCATCCGTTTGCTCGACGGCGGCCGCGCGGGACTGTACGTCCGCTGCGAACAGCGCTTTCAGGCAGTCGAACGCCTGCGCGGCGGGAATGCTTTGCTGCCGGAGATGGGTGCGGAACGCTTCCAGCCGTTCGATCTCGCGGGTCGCTGTCAGCAGGGCGTCACGGTCAGTCGAACCGGCGGCGCGGCGGCGTGTGAGCGCTGCCTGCCGGTCGTCCAGCAAGGCATCCAGCGTGGCGCTGCCGTCGCGGATGGCGGTAAGATCGCCGTGCAGGGCGTCGGTCAGCGCATCCAGACGGTACAGTTCACGCGCGCTGTCTGCCAGACGGGTCAGCAGCAGGCTGAGCACGCCCAGCTTTTCGTCAAACGGTGCGCCTGCCAGCTCGGAAGCGCGCAAAGGCTCCCATGTGCCGTTCAGCACTTCGTCCACACGGTATACGCGCTTGTATTTTTCATATAGCTGCAAATAGCCGGCGAAATCGCTTGCCACGCGGGGCAGCTGCAAGTACTGCCCGACAACCTGCCGGTCGACCGGCAGACCGAGCGATTCATATACCTGCATCAGCTCGGACAGATCTTCCCAGCCGCGCGCGGTGACAAACTGCATGCCATCCGCTGTGGCTTCCACACGGTAAAAATGCTCGCGGCGGATCTCCAGATAGGACAGGATCGCGCCGTGAATGCCGCGCCGGTAGGCGTATTCCTTCCAGACGGCAAAATCCTCCTCCACATCAATGCGCTTAACACGGTCAAGCGTGACTACATCAAATTCGCGCACGGATTTATTGTATTCCGGCGGATTGCCGGCTGCTACGACTACCCATCCGGCGGGAAGCGGTTGATTGCCGAAGGTTTTGCACTGTAAAAATTGCAGCATCATCGGGGTAAGGGTTTCCGAAATGCAGTTGATCTCGTCGAGGAACAGAATGCCCTCCTTAACGCCGGTACGGGCGATCTCGCGGTGGACCGAGGCGATGATCTCGCTCATGGTGTAGGAGGTAACGGCGTATTCCTGCCCGTCAAAGGTCTGGTGGTCGATATAGGGCAGGCCGAGCGCGGATTGGCGGGTGTGGTGGGTCAGCGTATAGGCGACCAGCCCCACGCCGGTCTCCTCGGCGATCTGCTCCATGATCTGCGTTTTGCCGATGCCCGGCGGGCCCATCAGCAGGATCGGGCGCTGCCGGATGGGCGGAATGCGGTAAACGCCGAAGGCATCCCGCGCAAAATAGGCGCGCAGGGTGTTTTTGATCTCGTTTTTGGCTCGTTTGATATTCATATCGCTGTTGCTCCTTGTATGGGTTGGAAACAGGGTGTTTGTCCGGTTACGGCATGGTCAGCTCTTCCTCCCGCAGCACTGCGCGGATGCCCCACGGCGGTACCTGATCCGGGTAAGCCTGTCCCTCCAGCATGAGGAAGGCCGCATCATAGCGGGGACGCCGGCTGGGGTAGATGCCCAGCCCGTCGGTAAAATACAGCAGGCCGCGCAGCCGGTGGAATGCGCCTTCGGCGATCAGCCGGTCAACATGTGCAAAAACCGGACGAAAATCGGTTGCGGACTGACCGATCAGCTCGAACTGCGCCATATAGTCGGCCAGTTCGCGTGCATTGGTGATGCGTTTGTCCGAGCGGAGCTGGTCATCGCACTGCAGAATGCGCAGGTTGATGTGACGGAAAAAGCTCTCGCTGTCCTGCAGCAGTGTGTAGGTGTAGGACAGAAAGCTGCGCACCAGCTCGCCCGAGGTAGACATAGAGGTATCGATCGCAATGACAAGATCCTCGATCTTGCGGGTCTCGCGCGTTTCGAGCGGTTCGATCAGCGGCATGTTGCCGAAATGCCGCAGACCATAGGCATAGTAGCCGTAATCGAACGCGTCCGCATCAATGGCAACCTCTTCCCGCAGGGCGGTGAAGCGGCGCAGAAAGGCGCGGTAATCAACCGTGCCGCGGGTGGAAACTGCAAGCTGTTCGCGCACGGCGTCCCCGCCTGCCGCCTGATTGGAAAAAACGGTCTCCATAGCGGTTTGGGTGCGCTCGGCGCGGCGCTGCCACTGCTTTTCCTGTTCGTCATCGCCTTCTTCGGGCCATAGGGCGTGGTCGTCCACGGTGAATACACGAGCCAGCGCAGCGCAGTCGTAGCTGTTCAGGCGGTCGCGCCGGAATTGACGGTAGACCGCTTCGGCAGTCAGCACGGGAAGCTGTGCGCGCAGACGGCGGTACAGGTTTTGCCGCCGCACCGAGGGACGCTCGGCGGCAAGGCAGCGGTAGTCGAGTGCATCTATGATGCTTTCAACTGCTACATCGCACGCCAGATCCCACAGGGCGCGGTCGCGTCCGTGCGCTTTGACCGGATGGCGCAGCAGACAGTGGAATACTGTGTGCAGGTAGGCGCGGTTGACGTTCGCCCGACTGCGTTCATACTGCTGTGCAAGCCATGCGCCGCTGTAATACAGGTGATTGAGGTCGGTCGCCAGCGTGGGGGTATCGTATCCCTCTGTGATGGTAAGCGAGGAAACCGCCGCATCCAGAAAGGGCAGGCTCATATACAGCTCGGTGCGGGCGGAGAACAGGATCTCCCGCCCGATGCGGCTCCATTGTTCGGATTGGGACAAGGGATACACCTCCTTACGGGATGGGTGGGTTACAGGTCAAAGGATTTTGCCCGTCCGGCAGCCTGTTTGCCGCGGTTTGCGGCCAGCAGCACGGAGAGCGCGGCGGTCTGTCCGCCGGCACGGGCAGCGTCGCACGCAGCGGTGACGGCCGGTGCGTCCAGCACGCCGAGCGACAGCAGAAAATGCAGCGCAGCACTGTCGTTCGCAGCGGCCCGCTCGCAGGCGAAGGCGCGGCCGTGTGCGCGCAGGCAGGCCAGATATGCTTCGCGCGCCGCATCGCTCAGCGCGTAGGGCTGCGCAAGACGGCGAACCGTGACACGGACGGCTGCGGCAAAGTCGTGCCGCTCCAGCAGCTCGGACAGGGCGCGGTCGTATTCGGCAAAGCGCAGCCTGCCGTCCGCAAAGCACTGGCGGTAATAGTAGCCCGCTCCGTGAATGCGGCGCTGGAAGATATGCGCAGGGGAAAGGTCTTCCAACTCCTCCGAATAGGCGGGAAAGAGCAGGTGCGCGCTGTGTTCGAAATATACGTCGATCTCGGCGGCGGTTTCGCCAAGCAGCTTGGGCAGGCAGGTGGATGCGTCCGGGGCAGCGCACAGTGTGATGGTGCGCAGGGCGCGGCAGTTCATCAGCAGACCGCCGCCGATCTCGGTGAGCGCGGCGGGGAGCGTCAGCCCTTCCAGCCGCCGGCAGTTGTAAAAAGCGTAGCTGCCGATGCTGCGCATACCGGCAGGCAGGATGCACTGCCGCACCGCGCCCGCATCGTGCACCGGCGCGGGGCCGCCGCAGGTCACACGAACCGGAAAGCACGCCTGTCCGGTCAGGTCGGGGGCGCGTTCGGAAAGCGCATAGGCACCGAGCACCGTTACCGGATCACCGTCGATCTCTGCGGGCAGGCGCACGGTATCGTCCTGCGTTTCACAGCGCAGGATGGTGATGCCGTCCTGCGCGGATTTGCAGGTCAGCAGCAGTTCATTTTCACCTTCGATAATGCGCATGGCGCAACGTCCTTTCATCGGATTTTCTGTTCGGTTTTGATTATAGCACAGGTGCAGCGGCGCGGCAACAAAACTGCCTTTGTTTTGTATATTTTTCGCTTGGAGCAGTGTGCACTGCCAATAAAAAAGAAATATGGTAAGAAAAAATGAAAAAAGTATTTTCGGAAAATTCTCAAAATAAGGGTTGACAAACGGAGAATGCGAGATTATACTGTGTCCATACTGAAAAACCAATGACGAAGACGAGTAGCAGGGAAACCAAACCTTCAAGAGAGCCGCGGGCGGTGTGATCGCGGCAGGCAAGGCCCCGGTGAATGGACTTTATCAGGGCAAGGCGAAAGGGATCTGATCCCGAGTATCTGCGACGGGGACTCCGCCCGTTATCAGGGGAGCATACATTGTCGGATGTATGAAAGCGAGCGGGCGCATTTTGCGTCAACTTGGGTGGTACCGCAAGAGTATTGTACTCCTGTCCCATGTGTGTTTTACACAGGGGACAGGAGTTTTTTTGTGCCCTCCCGTTCCGGCGCGTCAACTGTTAACCTACGGACAAAAAGGAGAGAACCCATCATGACAAAAATTCCGCACAGACTGTACCTCACCGAAGACCAGATGCCGCGCCGGTGGTACAACCTGCGTGCCGATATGAAGGAACAGCCCGACCCGCTCATCCATCCCGGCACGCATGAGCCGCTGCCGGCCGAGTCGCTGTATCCCATTTTCTGCGAAAAGCTGGCCCGGCAGGAAACCGACTGCACGACCCGGTATTTTGATATCCCCGAGCCGGTGCTTGATATGTATAAGCTGTACCGTCCCTCGCCGCTCTGCCGCGCGTATAATCTGGAAAAGGCGCTCGGCACACCCGCAAAGATTTATTATAAGTTTGAGGGCAATAATACATCGGGCAGCCACAAGCTCAATTCGGCCATCGCGCAGGCGTACTATGCTAAGGAGCAGGGGCTCAAGGGTCTGACGACCGAGACGGGTGCGGGGCAGTGGGGGACAGCACTCTCCGAAGCGTGTGCGTATTTCGGGCTGGATCTTAAGGTGTTTATGGTCAAGGTGTCTTATGAGCAGAAGCCCTACCGCAAGGCGGTCATGCAGACCTTCGGGGCGGATGTGACGCCCTCGCCGTCGGATACGACCGAGGCGGGACGCGCGATCCTTGCACACGACCCGACAACCGGCGGTTCGCTCGGCTGTGCGATCTCCGAAGCGGTGGAAATGGCTGTCACACACGAGGGATACCGCTATGTGCTGGGTTCGGTGCTCAATCAGGTGCTGCTGCATCAGTCGATCATCGGACTGGAAAGCAGGCAGGCGATGGAGCTGCTGGACGAATATCCGGATATCGTCATCGGCTGCGCAGGCGGCGGCTCCAATCTGGGCGGGCTGATCGCGCCGTTTATGCAGGATAAGCTGCTGGGGCGCACGGATCCGCGTATTATTGCGGTTGAGCCGGCCTCCTGCCCGTCGCTTACCCGCGGCAGGTATGCGTATGATTTCTGCGACACCGGCCACGTCACCCCGCTGGCACGGATGTACACGCTGGGCAACGGCTTTATGCCCGCACCCAACCACGCGGGCGGCCTGCGTTACCACGGCATGAGCCCGATCCTTTCCAAACTATACCACGATGGGTATATGGAGGCGGTTGCGGTCAAGCAGACCGATGTATTCGAGGCTGCGGTACAGTTCGCCAAGGTCGAAACCATCCTGCCCGCGCCCGAATCCGCGCACGCCATCCGCAGCGCGATCGACGAAGCGCTTCGCTGTAAGCAGACGGGCGAGGCCAAGACCATTCTGTTCGGTCTGACCGGCACGGGTTATTTTGATATGGCGGCGTACGAGGCGTATCACAATGGCAGGATGCGCAATCATGTGCCGACCGACGCGGAGCTGGCAGAGGGATTTGCTTCGCTCCCGGCGATGGCGTAGGCAAACAGGCGGAGACACCCTTGGTTATGGCAGTGCGTATAAACAGATTGGCAGCGCAGTGGAAATGTGTATGCCGCTGTGGTATAATAGCCGTAAGACGGCTATTATACATCTATTTTACAATTATACCAACAGTGGCGCCTGCCGGTTGCTCAGGACAGAGAAATATGCGCCGCTGTGGTATAATATTATAAAACAGCTTATGCATCTATCTATGACGTTCCGTTTGGCTGCAAGGCAGCTGTTCGGGCGCTTGATCCTATCAAAGGGGCGATCCACATGAAAACCGCTGTTGTTTATTATACGCTGGGCGGCTCCACCCGTTCGTTCGCACGCGCGGAAGCCGGTGCACGCGCTGCCGATCTGCTGGAAGCAGTTCCTGCCAAACCGTACAATCCCTTTACTGCACTGATGCAGGGCTGCGCTGCCGCACGCCGCCAGCGCGGTGTTCCGTTGGCGCAGGCGCCTGATTTAATGGGTTACGACCGCATTGTGCTGATGGCGCCGGTATGGGGCGGCTTTCCTGCGCCGCCGTTTAACAGCATGGCGGCTTTGCTGCCTGCGGGTGCACAGGTCGAGGTGCTGCTCGTCTCCTCCAGCGGCAGCAGCGAAAAAAGCCGCGCCAAGGTGCGGGCACTCATTCAGGGTAAGGGATGCCGGGTGGTCTGCCAGCGCGATATCCATTCACACCAATGAGGGCGTATACCTATCTGCTGCGCTGTGCGGATGATACCCTGTACTGCGGCTGGACCAATGACCTGACCGCCCGCCTTGCTGCGCACAACAGTGGCAAGGGAGCGAAATACACGCGCGGACGCGGGCCGGTACAGTTAGTATACAGTGAACTGTTTGCATCGCAAGGCGAGGCCATGCGCCGCGAGGCCGAGATCAAGCGGCTGTCCCGCGTGCAGAAGCAGGCGCTGCTCCAAGGCCAGAGCGGCGGCGAGCTGCTTACGGTTTACGATGCGGATGAGCGTCCCTGCGGCACACGGCCGCGTGCAGTGGTGCATGCGCAGGGGCTGTACCATCGGGTCTGCCATCTGTGGACAGCCGGTGTTTGGGATGATATATCCGGTTTGTGGATACAGCAGCGTGCATTTGACCGTCCGCTCTATCCGGGTGGTTACGATCTTTCGGCCACCGGGCATATCGATCCCGGCGAAACGCCGGAGACAGCAGTTCTGCGCGAAGCGCGGGAAGAGATCGGGTTGGCGTTGTCTTCTGCTGATATTACCGCTGCGGGGAGTTACCGGCAGCAGTATTCCCGCGGAGAGGGCGGCGGCTACGATGATGAACGTGCCTATGCCTTTCTGACGCGGGTGGATGGTATCCCGCCCTTTCAGCCCGGTGCGGAAGTGGCGGATGTTGTGTTTGTGCCGGTATCCGCTTTTGCCGCCGCGCAGGAGCGCGGCGCGGCGCTTGCAGCCCGCCGGGCAGACGGTACCGTCCTGACGATCCCGCACAGCAGCCTGTGCTGCCTGCATGCAAGCGAATGGCAGGGCGTTCGCCCGCTGCTTGCTTCCCTGCTGGGAAGTGACGGCGGCGCGGATGGCAGCGGAAAGAATCCGTTCGGATAAACTGAAGAGAGGTACGCAGTGCGCACCTCTTTGAGACTGTCGAAAAACTTCGTTTTTCCGACAATCTATGTTTGGGCTTCGCCAAACATGGACGAGAAAAAGTTCCTATGCAGAAACTTTTTCTCTCTCAAAGTATAAAAGCTGAGGTACACCCCCCAGCTTTTATGCATTTGCGCTGCAAATGCTGTTTGATGCGCGCTGCCGCGCGTATTGGTGAAACGCATCAACAAAATACTTTTGCGACAGACTGAGAGAGGTGCGCGGTGCGCACCTCTCTTGCGTTTGAGCGTTTGGTCAGCGGTCCACAACGGGGATCTCGCTGTCGTCCTGCTCATCCAAATGGTTCAGATAATGCCGCGTTTCCTTAGCGATCACGCCCGACAGCAGCAGCACGGCAATCAGGTTGGGCACAGCCATCAGCGCATTAAGAATGTTGGCCACCGTCCATGCCAGATCGAGCGAAAGCACCGGACCGATGGCGATCACGGCGATAAACACCAGTTTGTACGGCAGCATCCCTTTGGCGCCGAACAGGTACTCGCAGCAGCGTTCACCGTAATACGACCAGCCGAGAATGGTGGAGTATGCAAAGGTGATGATGCCGACCACAAGGATCAGCGGTCCGACGACCGGGATCTGCGAAAAGGCTGCGGTGGTCATCTGACCGCCGTCCGCAAACTGCTCCATGTTGATGCCGGGATTTTTCATAACCGTGGTGACCAGCACCAGACCGGTCATCAGGCAGACAACAACAGTATCCCAGAATGTGCCGGTTGCCGAAACCAATGCCTGCCGCACGGGGTTGCGCGTTTGTGCTGCCGATGCGACGAGCGGGGCCGAACCAAGACCGGATTCGTTGGAGAACAGACCGCGCGCTACGCCGTACTGCATCGCCAGACGGAGACCGCCGCCGGTCAGGCCGCCTGCGACTGCACCCGGCTCAAAGGCCAGTGTCAGGATCGCCTTGAGGGCGGGCAGAATGAAATCGTAGTTGATGCAAAGGATAATGATGCAGCCCAATACATAAAAGGCCGCCATAAAAGGTACAAGCTTTTCGCACACGGTGGCGATTGACTGAATGCCGCCGATGATGACGACCGCTGTGATCACCGCGAAGGCGATGCCGATGACCAGCGGTGGGATATGGATCGGGCTGTTGCCCTGAATGACTTCGGAGATCGCATTGATTTGCGTGCCGCAGCCGATGCCGAATGAGGCGACCATCGCAAGCGCTGCAAATGCCATGCCCATGCGTTTCATGTGCAGGCCGCGCTCCAGTGCGTACATCGCGCCGCCCTGCATGCGGCCGTCCCTGGTCTGCACGCGGTACTTGACTGCGATCAGGCTTTCCGCATACTTGGTGGCGATGCCGAATACGCCGGTCAGCCAGCACCAGAACACAGCGCCCGGGCCGCCGAGGAATACCGCCGTACCCACGCCGACAATATTGCCCGTGCCGATGGTGGAAGCCAGCGCGGTCGTCAGCGCCTGAAACTGACTGACATCGCCCGGAGAATCCGGATCTTTTTGAACCGACAGCCTGATGCCGGTAAAGGTCTTGCGCTGGATAAAGCCGGTGCGCACCGTCATAAACAGGTGGGTGCCGAATAACAGAAGAATCATTGGCAAGCCCCAGATCCAGTTATCGATCGCAGTGACAAAATCAGAAAATGCGTGCATATGCGTTCCCCCTTACAATTGTGCAGGACTGCCGGTACAGACCTGCGCCGCAATATAGTAGCATTATAACGTATCAGCAGGATGAAATCAAGATGACACTGTTTTCGGGGAGAAAAGAACATTTTTCTGATTATCAAAAAAAATTCAAAAAAAGATTGACACAGAGGGGATATCTGTGGTATCCTAATTAGGCAGTCAAGAGTAACGGCGGCACACAAGAGAAAGTTCATATTTGCGCCAGTAGCTCAGTTGGATAGAGTGTTTGGCTACGAACCAAAAGGTCGGGGGTTCGAATCCCTTCTGGCGTACCAGATTAAACCGTTATTTCAAACGAAATAGCGGTTTTTTCTTAACTTTTTGCACTGTTTTGAAATTCTGCAATTTTGCCTTGGTGTTTATTTGGTGTTTATGGGTCAAAAAATCGGGCGTTCCCGCTGATGGGAGCGCCCTTTTTCTATGCCTGTTTTTTGATCGCGTTTAGAATGTCGTTTAACGTATCCGCCGCAGCCGCATCCGCGCTTTGGATTGCATGTGCATAGATATTTGCGGTAGTGCTGGCTTGGGAATGACCGAGACGCGCTGACACGGTACGCAGGTTTGTTCCGCTCGAAATCAGCAGCGTTGCGTTAGTATGCCGCAGGCTGTGGATTGTTACGGGCGGCAGATCGTTGCGTTTGACAAAGTCGCTGAACCAGTTTGTCAATGTGTCAGGGCGGAAGGGCGCACCGTTCCAGCGGGTAAATACACGGTCGCTTTCGTGCCACTGGTCGCCTATCCTTAACCGCTCTTTGTTCTGCCATGCTCGGTATTCTCTGAGCATAGGAATACAGTTAGACGGTAGTTTAATAGCTCGCTGAGAGCTTGCCGTCTTGGGTGTGTCGTCTAACAATCCCTGACCGGCAATATAAACCGTGTTGCGCCGGACTTGCAGCACAGCGTTTCCGAAGTCTATATCACTCCATTGCAATGCGCATAGCTCGCCGCGCCGCAGGCCAGTATTGATCAGCAATAGAATCATGGTGCGGTATTGTATTGGCTCACAGTCCAATAAAGCGATGAGCTGCGCCGCTTGCTTTTCATCAAGATAGCGGGCTTCTTTCCGCTCGGCTCGTGGTGCTTTGACCCGCTTGCAAGGGTTCGAGGGGATAAGCTGCCACTGCACAGCGGTTTCCAGCATGGAGGATAACAGCCGGTGATAGTGCAGCAGTGTTTTCCCTGAAAGCGTTTCCTTACCGGTTGGTTCAAATACATCATCGAGCGGGCGTTTCAGGGCGGCACTGATCTTTTCGGCACTGCGGCGGCTGATATTACGACCGGCTGACAGCGATTCGATTGTGCCTATGCTCACGCCTGCTGATGCAGCAAACGCAGATTGCGTTGTGGATAATAACGACTTGAAGTCGGTTTTGCAGCTGTATTTTGTGTCGGCACGCACGCCTGCTTCACCGAGGTTGGCATAAAAAGCAGTGATATGATTGGGGCGCAGCTTATCAAGGCGAATATGCCCCAGCGCAGCAAGTACACGCGGCATCAGCGCGGTATATGTGGCAAAGGTTCGGGGTTTTAGCTGCTTCTCGGCATAATCAGCAAACCACTTTTCCGCAAAGTCAGCAAACTTAATATTCCCGTCCAGGACTTGACCAGTACGGCATTTTTCTTCAAATAGAACTGCCTGCCGGTCGAGTTCTTTTTTTATCTGCCGCGCTGTCATGCCCTGCTCGGGTGCCCATGTCATCGTGCGGCGTATCTGCTTGCCGTTCAGATCGTAGCCGCAGGATACAACGATTTTATAGCTGCCACCGCGTTTTTGGATTGTCGCCATTTAATCACTCCGCTTTCTCGCAATTAAAACGGTTTATTTCCATCAAGTCGGTCTAAGGTCTTATTGATTGCAGATTCGACACAAGCGGCAAACATATCGTCATCTAAGGTTCCCTCGCGATTGAGCGCAGATAGAGATTCGATGGTACGAAAGTATGAGATGATATCGCTGTCTTTAGTTTCAATTGCTGCTACTTGTTCCAAAGCGGGATCTTCATAAAAAGATATCCAAATTGAACTTTCGCTCGGTTCGCGCATGAAGTACGCGAAAACCCGCAGCACCGTTTTAAGGTCTGGCGCAAGTGGCGTTTTATCCTCTCTTGAAGCTGTGGTTGAAAGGCCGCACAACCAATCCAAAGAGCAATTGTGCGCAATTGCAATTTGCATAGCAATTTGAATGGATGGACTTTTCTGTCCAGATTCATAGGCCGACAATGTGGCGGCTGTAATTCCAGCCTTTTTGGCAAAATCCTTTTGCGTTAATCCCAAACGCGCGCGCAATTCGCGTAAATGTTTTGCGAAAGTCGCTTTTTCTTGTTCTCCCATAATCATCACGTCCTTTTTTGAATTTTAACATCAAAAAGAAAACAAGTCAACAACAAAAAGCAAAACGCGCAAAACATTGCAGATTTATATAATTTATAAAAAAACGCTTGACTTTTTTCATCATCGCTGTATTATAGAAACAACAGCATAATCATCAATTTTAGGAAAGGGGATTTGAAATGAAAAACACTGACATCCGTACTGAGGTCAAAAACGCCGGTTTGCATCTTTGGCAGATTGCGGACGGTTTAGGCATCAATGACGGGAACTTTTCCCGCAAGCTGCGGCATGAATTGCCGGACGAAGAAAAAGCGCGTATCCGCGCTATTATCACAGAGCTGACCCGCAAGGAGGCGATCTGATGCCCGCACGCATGAGATTTCCTGCACAGGCCTTAGAAGAACTGCGCAAGCTCGACCCGAACACAGCGGTTAGCCTGCGGATGATTCGGCGGCTGGTAAGCTCCGGTGCTGTTCCATCTGTTCCGGTGGGGGCGGGCAATCGTAAGCTGCTGAACTTTGATGCGCTGCTGGAATATCTGGAAAGCCCGCACGAGGAAGTGCAGGTGCAAGGTATCCGGCGCGTTGATGAGCGTGCATGCACCTGAGGGGACGGTGGACAAGTCTTGAGAATTTCGGAATACTTACCAACCGGCAAAGAGAATGCAATCCCCAGCAGGGCACTTGCTGACATGCTCGGCTTTGATACGGTGCGCGAGCTGCAAAAGGCCATCGAGAGGGAACGGCAGTCAGGCGCGGTGATTCTCTCCACCTGCACAGAGGGCGGCGGCTATTTCCTGCCCGCCAACGAGACAGAGATCAGGGAGTTTATCCGCACCTTGTCGAACCGTGCCAAGAATACCCGCCGTTCCATGGAAAGCGCACTGGATGCGCTGGACGGCATGACCGGACAAATGCGGCTGTAAGGCGGTGGGCGCACTTGTCAGACAAATTCATTATCTTGCCGGAGCAAGTGTGCTTCGACAGGAATCTTTCACCGATGGCGCGGTTGCTGTATGGTGTGATTGCGTCGTTATCGGCAAAGGACGGCTTTTGCTGGGCACAAAACAGGTTCTTTGCTGATAAGTTCGGAGTGCAACCGGAAACTATTTCACGGGCTATAAACTCGCTCGAATCAGCGGGATATATTCGCCTTGAATTTGAAGGCAGCGGGAAGGAAATTCGACGCATTTATACCCTTGATAATTTTGTCATACCCCTTGACGAAAAAGTCATACCCCTTGACAAAAAAATCAATAACCCTTGCGAAAAAAGTCAAGGCACCCTTGACGAAAAAGTCAAACATATAAATACAAGAGATATAAACAAAGATATATGCGCATGCGCATTTGCGCAGTTTTGGGAAGCGTACCCTAAGAAGCGCGACAAGGCCAAAGCAAAAAAGGCATTTGACAAGCTCGGCGCAGACCAAGATTTACTTAACGATATCCTTGCCGCGCTGGAATGGCAAACCAAGCTGCCGGACTGGACGAAAGACGGCGGGCAGTATATCCCTTTTGCAAGCACTTACCTGAACGGCCGCAGGTGGGAGGATGAACCGCCGGCCGCAGCGGCTCAGCCGAAAGCACCCAAGCTAAAAACAATCATTGATGAGAACGGAAACGAGGTGGCGCAATTTTGCTGAACGATAATTTTCTAACTGCCGAAAACGCGGTGATCGGGGCTTGTCTGGTTGACCCTGCCCTGTGGCGGGTGGTGCTGGACAAGCTGCACAGGGACGATCTGTATTCCGATTTCAACCGCGAAGCCTATGACGCGGCACATCGGTTTGATCTGGACGGCAAAGAGCCGCCTAACGCGGTAGAGATCGCGGACGCGGGCATAGATCGCAATATCCTGTATGGCTGTATGGAAATTGCGTGCGCAGAGCGCGATTTAGACCGCTCCATCGAGCTGGTAAAGAAAGAAGCCCGCCGCCGCGAACTGGTGACCATCGGCAGACTGCTGGAAGATGGCGCATTGAACGGAGAGGAACCGGATGCGCTAATCGCCGAAACAGAGCGGCGTATTTCTGCGCTGGATCACCGAGACAGCGGGCAGTTGTTAAACAGCTTTGATATTGCAGCCGCCTTTTACGGCTTCCGCGACCAAATCAGCGGGAAGCTCATCAAAACAGGGCTGGAACCGATTGACAGCACATTGGGCGGCGGCATGCTGCCGGGCGGGTTTTACATACTGGCGGCACGCCCCGGCTGCGGTAAAACCGCGCTGGCTTTGCAAATCGCGGACAACGCAGCGAAAGAGGGCGCGGTGCTGTTTGTGTCGCTTGAAATGGATGTTTCCCAACTGCAGGCGCGGCGGCTGTCAAGGCGCACGGGCATATCCTCCTCGCGGCTGCTGCTGGATGAGCATTTAACCGCTGGGGAATGGCAGGCGGTGAAAACAGCAAATGCGGAACTGGCGCACTTGCCATTGTATGCCAACGGAAAAGAGGGCTGCACCGTCCTTGATGTGCGCTCGATGGCACGCCATATCAAGGGGCTGTCGCTGATTGTGATTGATTATCTGGGGCTGCTGCATCCGGAGCGCAGCCGGTCAAGCCGGTATGAAGAAATCACCGCAATATCGAACAGCTTGAAGGGTTTGGCACGGTCGCTTAAAATTCCGGTGCTGTGCTTGGCGCAGCTTAACCGCGCCAGTGAACAGCGGGCGGATAAAACCCCCGGTCTTGCCGACCTACGGGACAGCGGCGCAATCGAGCAGGACGCGGACGCAGTGCTGCTGATGCACCGCCCCGATCTGTACGAGAGTGAGCGCGGGGAACTGGTCTTTGTGTCTGCACAGGTCGCAAAGAACCGCCATGCGGGCATGAAATCATTCCAACTGGGATTCAGCTTGCAGACAGGCCGGTTTATCCCAGTTCAGGGAGGGGTCAGGTATGACGTTTGATGAGATGAAAAAGGGCGCATACCGCGGCGCCGCCGTACCGGACGGGATGACGGAAAACGAGCGGTTTCAATTCGTAGCTGCCCGCCGCGTATACGCCGGTTTCCGCAGCGGTGAAATCGACCGCACCGAAGCAGAGCCGATGATTGCATTTATCCGGGATTATTCCCATCTGCAAATCAGGGAAAAACGGTCGCTTCTGCAATATATCTTTGCGCTGCTCTGCGCAGATGCGGGCAATGGGGATTCGGAAGCCTTGACGCTTTCTAAGTTTGTGGCACGGTTGCAGAGCAGCATGGGGAGACGATGACGGTTTATGACTAATCAGGAGGTGTTAACTTATCGGTAAATCATCCCAGAGAAAGGGTGCACAGGGAGAACGGGAGCTTGCGGCCATCTTACATGACGCATTAGGCGTGGACACTAAACGCGGCACAATCCCCTATGGCGGGTCTGCTGATGTGGAAGGGCTGCCGTTTGTCCATGTTGAGTGCAAGCGCGTAGAAAATTTATCGCTTTATAAGGCTTTTGAGCAATCTTCCAGAGATGCCGCCAAAACTGGCGATATTCCAGCGGTATTTCACCGAAGAAATCATAAACCGTGGGTAGTAATCATGTCTTTGTCGGACTGGATTATGTTTTATCGGGCATATTGCGGAATTAGTGGACATTACACGCGCGAGGACTTTAGTCGACCACAAGTGGGCGAAAAACGGCGAGCCGTGGCTGGTGGGCAAGGATGTGGCGCAGGCGCTGGGGTATCAAAATGCAAGCAAGGCAGTGATGAGCCATGTTGACGCTGAGGACAAGCGGTTTGAAATGCTTTCGGTATCGGATTCCCAAAATGGGAATCTGGTCAAAACCGCAATCATCAACGAAAGCGGCCTGTATTCCCTTGTGCTGTCTAGCAAGCTGCCGGGTGCGAAAAAGTTTAAGCGCTGGGTGACAAGTGAGGTTCTGCCATCGCTGCGCAAGCACGGATTATACGCAGCAGATGAACTGCTGAATAATCCAGATCTGGTGATTCAGGCGATGGAGGCACTGAAGGACGAACGCGCGAGATAAAAAAACAGGATAAGGAGTAAAAAACAATGTTTTATTTGAAGCACGAAGGAAAGAAACTGGACATCCGCGAGGATAATGTGTTTACGGTTTGCCCGATATGCGGCAAAGAGCATACCGTTGACCTGCACGATATTTTAGAAGGCGGCGAAGCGGACTTGTACGGCACAGCGGTTTATTGCCCAGACTGCGCAAAGCAGCGGATGCAGGACAAAGCCGAGAAAAGCTGAACATAAAAAGGCTTTTGCACAACAAAAGAGCGGCAAGCCCTATACCGCCTGCCGCTCTCCCGCTTGATTCTGATTGTGGTTTTATTTTACCACGGGCGGGAGGTATGCGCAATGAGCAATGAAGAACTGGCAGTGCAGGCAAAGGCGGGTGATCGTGACGCGCTGGCGCAGCTCTGGGAGCAGAACAGGGGCTTGCTTACTACGCTGTTTCGCGGGCTGTCACAGAAAGCGGGCGCGAGAATGGCCGCTATGGGCGTAACATGGGAGGACGTGGAACAATCCTACTTCCTTGCAATCGCGCTTGCTGTGGAGCTGTACCAGCCCGAAAGGGGCATGCTGTTTGCGTCCTTTCTCAGCTATCCGGTCAAGACGGTTTTTTATGATCTGGTCGGCTGGCGCACAGAGGGACAGAAACGCGATCCGCTCGGCTGCTGCCTGCGCCTTGATGAGCCGGTAACCGGTGAGGATGGCAGCGAGGCACCGCGCGGCGAGCTTGTTCACGATCCTGCAGCCGGTCAGCAGTTTGAGGATGAGGAAGAACGCATTTATACCGAGCAGCTGCACGCCGCGTTAGATCGGTGCCTTGATGCGTTAGAACGGACACAGGCGGCGGCAATCCGATATCGCTACTATGACGGACTGACGCTGGCAGAGATCGGGGCAAAGCTAGGCTGTAATACGGAATATGCCCGCCAGCTTACAGATAAAGGACTTCGGCGGCTGCGAAGCGGCAAGAACATCCAACGGCTGAAACAGTACCGCGAGCAGATCATCAGCGAGGGCGCATATCACGGTACCGGCTGGAACGCTTGGAAGAACGGCGGCAGCGTAGAGGAACGAACCGTGTTGAAGCTGGAACGCAAGGGGGTGCTATCCTGAAATTTCCGAGCCCCTGAAAAGGGGCAAGGCCAGCCGGTTTGCAGAGCATCGCCACAAGTTGCGATGGGACACAGCTTTTCCCCGCTTCCGGGGGAAGCGGTAAGGGGGCAGTTGAATCGATACCCTTATACCCTGTCGAAAGTAACGAAAAGTAGACAAAAAGTAGCACATAAAAAAGATCTTGCAGTTTGACCGAAAATGCACAAAAATGCGCATAAAAAAAGGCTGTGCAAATCTTGAACAATCGCGAGAAACCGAGAACATAAAAAAGCTTCCCGCAAATCTCCGGAAATCATCAGAAATGTCCAACAAAAAAAGAACATCGGAACAGACCGGGCGAATCCCCGCAAGTGGGCTGGGCAGCGCAATTGAACGCTATGCCAACCAGCTTTCAGAAAAACGCAAGGATACCAGAGCGGGGAATCAGCTCTTTAACGATATGCTGCGCGGAAAAAGATAAGAAATTGGCTCAAAATTGAGCTGAATTGTATGTTATTTCAATAAAGACAAGAGGTGCAAGTATGGAGAATAATATGATTTCAGTCAAACGGCATGTAAAAACGATTTGTGTCAACAAAAGCGGGCAAACGATCTCCATCGATATGGAGGATCAGGAGTTTGTATCCGGCATTGTCGGGGTTGTCCGTCGGTTTGAGGACAAGCAAAAGGAATACAGACAGAAAATACAGGAGCTCGAAACGATGCCGCATGAAACCGAAGTGGAGCAGATTGCGCAAGCCCATGCGGTTTCGGCATTCAGTGCACAGCTGTGCCGGGAATTGAAAACAGAGGTGGATGCGGCTTTTCGTGATCATGTATGTGAAAAGGTGTTCGGCAATATCACCCCCAGCTTGGAGCTGTTTGCGGAATTTTTCCGACAGCTGCACCCGTTTATCAAAGAAGCGGCAGTAGAACGAAATAAGCGCATTCGCAAATACACCGAGAAGTACCAGAAAAGAAGCGGGGTGGGCTGATGGCGGCGGATGGTTCTATCGTCATTGAAGTAAATGCAGATCCATCAAAAGCAGAAAAAGCGATTGACGGTATCGGCAAAAGTCTAAATGAGGGGGTAACCAAAAAGGCAGAGAAAGCCGCAGATGCGGTGGAAGGCTTAGACGATGGGTTCAAAAAAGCTAAAGCCGGAGCAAAATCCGCTACTGAATCCATAAAAGATGATTTGGATGGGGTCGATCTTTCTCTGCGGGAGCTTGCGTCAGCAGTTGGCGTGGCATTCAGTCTGGATGCGATCGCGGGCTTCGGCACGGCAGCTATTGAAACGGCTTCGGATTTGCAGGAGGTACAGAACGTTGTAGACACAGCCTTTGGGGATATGGCATGGAAAGTGGAAGAGTTCGCGGCCAGTTCGATTGAGAGCTTCGGTATGTCCGAATTTGCAGCAAAGCAGACAGCCGGGCAATTTATGTCCATGTCCACAGCGTTAGGGCTTTCGCAGCAGGAAGCCGCTGACATGGCATTATCCGTAACCGGGCTGACCGGGGATATGGCGTCTTTCTACAATGTGTCGCAGGATGTAGCATCTACTGCACTGGCATCAATTTGGACGGGCGAAACCGAAAGCTTAAAGCGGTATGGCATCGTTATGACGCAGGCCAATCTGGAGCAGTATGCCATGCAGCAAGGGATACATAAAACCATGCAGGAGATGACACAGGCCGAGCAGCTGCAGCTCCGTTACAAATACGTCATGGAGCAAACAAAGCTGGCACAGGGGGATTTTGTCAAAACGCAGGACAGCTGGGCAAACCAGAGCCGTATATTGAACGAAAACCTGACCGTGCTGCAAGGCACCATCGGCGAGGGACTGATGTCGGTACTCAGCCCGATCTTACAGATTATCAATGCAATCGTGGGCGGATTTGTGCAATTTCAGGAATCTACCGGTATACTGGATGAATTTTTCAGCGTTTTGATCGGTGGAATCACCGGCCTTGCGGCCATGAAAGGGATTGAGGTGCTGCAGAGTGTTTCGGCTGCGCTGATGTCAGTCGGGAAAGCCGCGCTTTTGGCAAAGGTGCAGAGCGGGATTCTGGCCATCGCGGTTGGGGCGTTGGTAACGGTTTTTTTGCAGCTCGTTCAGGCGTGGAACGGCATGACCGGATATGAAAAGCTGGTTGCCGTGCTGGGGATGGTGACTGCTGCAGCGGTAACGGCGGCGATTGCGGTCGGAGCTTTTCAGTCGGCGTTAACGCTTGGCGTTGGTGTTGCAGCGATTGCAGCCGGTATTTTTGCCGTTGTGGCAGCGATCAATTCAGCACAAAGCCGGGCAGAGCAAATGGGTAAGTCGATGCAGGTGCCATCGATGCAGAGTATGCCAAAGTTAAAAAGAACCGAGATCCCTGCCCTTGCCCGTGGTGCGGTCATTCCCCCAAACCGCGAATTCCTTGCTGTGCTTGGCGATCAGAAAAGCGGCAAAAACATCGAAGCGCCGGTTTCCGAGATCGAAGCGGCAGTTGCCCGCGGTATGCAGAATTCTGGGGGCGGCGGCAGTCAGACCGTCGTTCTGGAGGTTGACCGTCAGGTGCTTGGGCGTGTTACGTATCAGCTGAACAAAGAACAGACGCGGCGGTTCGGTGTGGATTTGGTAGGCGGATAGGAGGTGAAAACATGACATTGACAGAATGGATGCGCCTGCGGGCGGAACAGATGGTAGAAAACTTTGTACAGTACCAAAAGGAACAGTTGGAATCGTGGGAAGCGGATGAGGCGGAGGACGCGCGTCATCCGGAATAAAAAAAGCGGCTTCCGGGTATTTTGCTCCGGAAGCCGTTCGGCTATCTCTCCGCACCCTTTGCAGAGATGTTGACCTGTACGTTGATCTGGTCTGCACTGGTGCCGTATACCGCTGCAATCATCTGACGCAGCAGACAGGCATTGTGCCGGGCGCTGTTGATAAAGTCTTGGATGGTGGCAGACGTGTTAATTTTCGACTGGTTCATTGCATATTCGTCCCCTTCCTTGATGGATTTGCAGGCTTTATGCCATGCAGTGCATTGCCGAAGGTTTCAATCAGGCGGAATTTATCAGGGTCATCCCAATGCATGGAATCGCCCAACAGATGATACCGGGCAGCATCTTGTGCGGTCAGTCGGTTCGGATCGTGTCCGTCCGTCCAATAATACGCCCAAGAAATCGCTTCGCAGCAGCACGCCAATGCTTCGGGTGACATTTGCTCAATCATGGTTCGGCATTGCCGCCGAAGGGTGTTATTCCGATTCATGTGCATTCCCTCCGTTTTGCTGTTTTGCCGGCATGCAAGCGCTCAAAAGGATGGACAAGGCGGCCTTTACCTCTTGACGATGCTTGCATTGTGCAATCGTGCGCGCTACCTTCCGAATGTTCGGCAGCTCATATTGGCGCAGAATATCTTGTGCAGTGGGTTGTGTCATAATAAATCTCCTCCGGTAGTATAAAAATGCTTGCAGATGACAGGCGGCTGTGCTATCATACAGACAACCGCCCTACGGTGGTTTAACTCTGGCTTCTTACCTTGCTTGGTCGGCGGTGGTAAGGGGCTTTTCTTTTGGTGATGTCAAATCCATGATTTTTTCCTTTCTGATCGATGTGCACAACGTGCATAGAGGCACGATACTTGCTCGACATGAAATGACAAGGCAAACGGTGGTTATTCTGTCCCGCTCGATGTACTCACCGTGTAAGCCAAACGGACTTTGTTAATCTCGCTCATTCTCTCGCGCATTTTGGCTTTCTGCTCATCGGTTAACGGTTTAGATTCTCTGGTCGGGTTAATTCTGATCCACGCTTTCGGACAATGGAACGTTAGACCGCCAGAACTGTTATCTTTTGTAAGTTGTGCATCAGCTGGTCGTTGTTTGCATAGCTCCCGAAGTCTACGGGATAATCTGGCGTTATAGGTGAATATCTCTGCCGTGTCGTGCTGCTCATCGAAAACAATGATTGTTTCGCGCTCTGATAGTGTTAGTGCCATCTGTACACCCCTTTACGCTAATACGAACCGGCGGGTTTCGGTGGATCGGGTGAACCGCTGGTACAGGTCGGGCATTGCTGCCTTAAAAGCGCGGCTGTCAAATCGTGCAGACTGTACCGGCTTCCATGTGGCTTTCCAATCGTCACCGGCCAGCATGTCTACGCCCTGCATGGTCATTTCCTGCTTGACTGCATCCGTGATGCTCTCGATCTCGGCGGCGATCTCATCTGCCAGACGGCGCAGCCTGCGCAGCTCTGTGATCTTGTGGTTTAACTCTGTTCTGCTCATGTGTGATACCTCCGTATTTCGTTTATAATGGACGCTGTGCACTCTTTGCGGCTTGGGTATTTTTGAACCGCAGAAAGCAATATACGCCGCTCTCGCGCCCGCCTGCGTCATCTTCCTGACTATTGCTCTCGCTCACAAGGTATATGGTCATAGGCTTCAAGGGTTTTCCTTCCCTTTAGGCTGTTGCCCGTTTCGGTGGGCTGTACCGGCGGTCATTATCGGAGCAAACCGCGTGCGGCAAGTAGTAGGCTGCTTGCAGCCAGTCAGTTTGGAACGGTGCCAGCCGTCCGCCCCGGTGTTTATTGCTCTCGCTCACAGGTACGCGGTACGGCTCTTGGTCGGGTGGTCTTGCCCTCGGCTCTGTTCCCTTGCTGTGATTATAGTATACTATATGGTTAACCATATATCAATAGACATGATGTACAAAGTTAACCATATATTTTGTGCATTGTTTATATGGTTAACAATATCAAAATGCGATATAATACAGTAGAGGAGGCATATATATGGCAGTAAGTGAAGCACAAAAGAAAGCATCCGACAAATATAATCGCGAGCACATGACCACGCTGGGGTGCAAAGTCAAGAAGGAAGAAGCGGCGGCATTTAAGGCCTACTGTGCAGCACAGGGCAAGACCGCTAATACCGAACTCAAGGATCATGTATTGAAGTGTATCGGTGAGCAGGGTGATGAAGCATGAGCCGGTTTGAAAAGCTACTGTACAGCATCTTGAGCGGTACACAAGATAAGAATATTGCATTTGATGACTTGTGCAAGATTTTAGACCGGTTTGGGTTTGTCTGTCGCGTAAAGGGCGATCATTTCATATACACAAAAGACGGCATAGAGGAAATTATCAATATCCAGCCGAAAGGGAAAATGGCAAAGCCCTATCAGGTGAAACAAGTCCGCGATCTGATCGTAAAATATCGCATGGGAGGTGCTGAGTAATGTATCAGTATGAAATCATCATCTACTACAGCCGTGAAGATGAAGCATATATTGCCGAAGTGCCGGAGCTGCCTGGCTGTATGGCTGATGGCGAAACGGCGAGGATGGCGCTCGACAATGTCGAAACTGTAATTGCAGAATGGATAGAAACTGCCCGCGAATTGGGGCGCCCTATTCCTGCGCCGCGCGGAAAACTGCAATACGCCTGAGTAAGGCCGGCGTGCGATAGATGAGCAGGTCAAGCGGGATAACGGCGAATAGGCGCGATCTGAGGGCAAAAGAAAACCGCCCTACTGGACGGCTTGACAATCCCGATCGGGGCGGGTATACTGAATACAGAAAAAGGGCACTGTCGGCAGACGGTCAGCCCGAACAAGTTAAGAGATCAAGAAATGACCGCATACTTTGTCAGGGTAGGGCGGTCATTTCGCGTATATGGTTAGTATGTAAAGCGTGAACGCTGCGCATACACAAAGCCGAAAGAGCTTTCCCACAATCGCTATCACCCCCTTTCACAAGGGAGTAGCCGACCGCCTGCCGTCTGGTGACAGTGCCTTGAGTGAAGTATAACAGAAGCCGACAATCAAATCAAGCGACTTGACAATCTCTCTTGCTGTGGGTATACTGAGTATAGAAAAGGGCGCAGCTGATTGACGGTTACTCCCTCAAAGACTTGTCAAGAAATTTGACCGCCATTGTTGGAAGCAGGGGCGGTCATTTTCTTTTGCTTATCTGAACGATCAGACCGGCAAATGCTATGAGCATAATCACAAACTGAACCAGTTCGGAATATGTAACCATGAGCACCACCTCCCTTCTCAGGGATGGTGGGAATAACTGCCAACCGCTGGCACGGCTGCGCCTGTATGCAGTATACCAGAAACCGCCCAAAAGAGCAAGGCAGCGGCTCCGTTGCCACAAAAGGAACGGCTGTTTTGTATGGTGTTTGCTTGGTGTTTATTCACCCGAAAATAGGTGTTTTTATATGGTTGTAAAAGTTGCTAATAAGTGAGTAAAAACGCAATATATTGCGCTTATATGATGTATAAATACACAACTGAAATCATTCGGAACGGACTACGAACCAAAAGGTCGGGGGTTCGAATCCCTTCTGGCGTACCACTTTTTATTGTGGGAACAAGCGATTTCTTCGGAAATCGCTTGTTTTTTTTATATTTCATAACATGTCTAAATCACATCCTAAACGATTCGAGTTGTCCTGCATTATTATAATGCATCAAGGGATCACAACGTCTGCAATCTGCGGACTGTAGTGATGCTCCGGTCATTTGTAAGCTGCTCCGGCGGGGCACGGGCAAAGGCATCCTCTCGGATCACGGGAATTGATTCGATAAGGCGGTCAAGATCCCGTTTCTCCCGTTTATGGGAATTCTGTTGCAAACTGCAAGGATTCTGCTATACTATACGTAAGAACATGGTGCAGCCGCACTGATGGGAGGGATTGATATGAAACGATTGATCGCTATGCTGCTGGCCAGTCTGCTGTGTGCCGGTTTGGCTGC
The DNA here is from genome assembly GCF_000701665.1 of Agathobaculum desmolans ATCC 43058. GTDB lineage: Bacteria > Bacillota > Clostridia > Oscillospirales > Butyricicoccaceae > Agathobaculum > Agathobaculum desmolans. Next base: position 23,496 of record NZ_JNJN01000010.1, read on the forward strand.
CTGCGGCACATCGGATGAACCGGCGCCGGCATCCGGCATGTGCATCACACCCTACGCACTGAACGAGGAGGAACAGGCGCTTCTCAAGCTGGCCGACACGGATCGCGCCAATACCGCGCTTGTGCTGTATGACTATCAGGCGGACGAGCGGCTGTGTGCCATTACCGTTGCGCGCTATGTGCTGACCGATGCGCTCACATGGGAGCGCGACCCGGATTACGGCGGCGCGGTTTACAGCGAAGAGGGAATCCCGCCGCAGGGGCGTCTGGCACTGGCCGAAGCGCCGGGCGGTTCGTTTGCGTTCAATCTGCTTGATGGCGGCGGCGGTTATAGTCTGTACGCCCCTCCGCTGCCCGAAGGGCTGCCTGACGGGTGCAGCAGCGGCGCGGGCGGACAGAGCGAGACGGTATCCATCGTCTATGGAGAAGAGATCCCCCTGTTGGTGCGCACCTTTCGCACGGATGACACCATGCCTGTAATGAGCACAGCGGTGTTTACAGATGCAGCATCACGGGAACGGGTGCAGGACTCGGTATTTACCGAAGCCTTTACTGTGACGTTTTCGGATACCGTTCCCGAAACATGAGGCTCCTCGCACAAAGGCCCCGCGGCACAGCCGCGGGGCCTTTGATTGATGGGGATGCCGCCGGTCAGTCGTCCAGCTCATCTTCGGTTTCCAGTGCGGCAAGAAGCGGACCGGCCAGTTGCTTTTTACGGCTGACTACGCCCGGCAGAACCAGCGCATGATCGCTGCCTTCCTGTTGGAAGGCGGCACGAGCCAGTGCAGCTGCCCCTTTGCCGACAAACAGCAGCTCGGTGCTTTCGTCAATGATATTGGTCAGCATCGCAAACAGGATGTTCTGCCCGGATGCCGGCAGGTAGCTTTGCATATATTCCAGAATACGCGGGCGGATCTCATCCAGTTCCTCTTGGCTGACACTCGTCACCTGTGAGATGGCAATGCGCTTGCCATTCACCTGAAAATACTTGTAGTCCGTGTGGAAGATCTCATCCATCGGCCGGTCTGCCAGCTTGGAACCGGCGCGGAACATCGCGGTTGCGTGGGTGCGGATATCAATACCTGCGATTGCGGCGAGCTGTTCTGCCACCCGGCGGTCAACCGGCGTGCAGGTGGGGGAGCGGAACATCAGCGTGTCCGACAGGATCGCGGAGCACAGCAGACCGGCGGTTGTCGGATCGATTTCGACTTCGTGCTCCCGATAGATCTGCGCCACGATCGTAGCAGTGCAGCCGAGCGGCTGGTTGCGGAAATAAATCGGGCTGCTGGTTTCGACCGCATCAATTCGATGGTGGTCGATGATCTCAATGATCTGTGCGGACTGGATGCCGTCCGCCGCCTGCCCGCGCTCGTTATGATCGACAAGGATCACCTTTTGCTTTTCGATATCCAGCAGGTTGCGCTGTGATACCATGCCGATATACACTCCATCATCATCCAGGATCGGATAGTAGCGGATACGCTTTTTGGCAACGGTTTTTTTCACATCATCCACCAGATCATGCGGGTGGAAGGTCAGCAGCCCTTTGGTGCGCATTACATGGCGCACGGGTACCGCCTGATTGATGACCTTGGAACAGCTGTATGTATCGAGCGGGGTCACGATGACGGCGCAGTTGGCTTCCTCTGCCAGCTTGCGGATCGTGCGTGACACCCCTGCGTCCAGACCGATCACGATGCAGCCTGCCTTCATCTCGATCGCACAAAGCTGGGATTCGTATCGGTTGCCCATGATGACCATATCGTTCTGGCCGATGTATTCCTCCATCACATCCGGGTTGGCCGCCGCAACGACTACGCGGCCCTGTTCAAAATGCGCGTCCAGATCGCCGACCGCCAGTTCTCCGTTGAGCACGTCAACCAGATTGCGGTAGCTGGTACGGGCTTCGGCCAGTGCGTCTGCGTCCTGATCCTCCATGTAAAAACGGGCGATATCGGTCAGCGTCAGCAGGCCTTGCAAATGGTTTTCCTCATCCACGACCGGAACGGTTTGGATATTGTTCTCGCTCATATATTTCCATGCACGCCGCAGGGAAATGTGCGAGCTGATGCCATCCACCACGCGGTACTGCACATCCGACAGGCTGGGGTTAAGGGAAGACAGATACCGCGGCGGTTCCACACCGAAGGCGTCCAGCACATATTTGGTTTCCGCGTTGATGTGCCCCGCGCGGCAGGGGATATATTCGTCTCCGGTCAGGATATGTTTGAGCCGGGCATAGCAGATCGCGGAACAGATCGAATCGGTATCCGGATTTTTATGCCCGATCACGAAAATTGGCTTCATACCGTCATTGCTCCTTTTTTCCTGTTCTGCGGTGCGCTGCATAATACAGAATAAAAAAAGCCCAAAGTGCAGCGCTTTGAACTTTGAGTCTGTACCGTAACGCACCCACATCACGGGGAGTTGATTGCGGGGCGCAGCGCCCCGCCCTTGCTTGCCCCCGAACACGGCGAACCACCGTTCCGGGGCTTGGGTTAACTGCATTATAGCATCCCAAAAATAGGATTGCAATGAAAAAAACCGTAAACTTTTCGAATTGAAGCCCAGCTTTCAGCAGCAGAGACGCGTTGCAGGAAACGCTGCTTTTTGCACTGCGTTTGACAGATAAAAACGCATCCGCGGGTACTGGTGCCGCAGATGCGTTTTTGCTTATTTTTACGATAGCGTCTTACTGCAGCAGGGCACGGTATGTTTCTTCCTTGCCGGGCTGCCCGACTGCTGCCAGTGAAACCTGCGCAAAGTCAAATACGCGGCGGGCCAGGGACAGCACATCCGCAGCGGTCACGCTGTCATACGCAGCCAGCACACGCTCAATCGGCAATACCTCACCGCGCAGCAGCTCGCTGCGTCCAATGGTCATCATGCGGTTTCCGGTGCTTTCCAGTCCCATCAGCAGCGTGGTTTTGACCTGCTCGCGGCAGCGGGACAGCTCATCCGGTTCCGGGCCGTTTTCGCAGAAGGTGCGCAGCTCGCGTACGATCAGTTCAAGCGCTTGCTGTTCGGTTTCCGCACCGAGACCGGTGTAAATGGAAAACAGGCCGGTATCCAGATGCGGCGTTGTGAACGAATATATCGAGTAGCACAAACCGTTCTGCTCCCGCACGCTTTGGAACAGGCGGGAGGACATCCCGCCGCCGATGATTGAGCTGAGCAGGTTCATGGCATAGCGATCCTCGCTCAGCAGCGAAACGCCGGGAAAGGACAGACACAGGTGGTTCTGTTCGATCTCTTTTTCGCGCAGCAGCAGGCTGGGATGGTATTGTGCCGGAGCGATCCGGTTGCGGCCCGTTCCCTCCGTCTGGGAAAACAGCTCTGCGATGTACTCCAGATCCTCATCGGCAAAGTGACCGGATACGGCGATTACGGTATCCTCCGGCCGGTAATACTGCTTCATGTATCCGTGCATGGCGGCGGAATCGATCCCCGCCAGCGTTTCCGCCGTGCCGAGGATCGGCCGTCCGAGCGCGGAATCCGCATAGCACTGTTCAAACAGCTTGTCGATCGCCACATCCTCGGGCGAATCCTCGTACATATCGATCTCTTCAAGGATCACGCCGCGTTCGAGATCGATATCCTCCTGCGCAAAGCGGGAATGCAGGAACATATCCGCCAGAATGGAGATGGCGTTTTGCAGCCGCGCATCCAGCACCTTCATATAGTAGCAGGTGCACTCCTTATCGGTAAAGGCGTTGGCCTGTCCGCCGAGTGCATCGATTGCAATGGCGATATGGCGTGCCGAGCGTTTTTCCGTGCCCTTGAAGATCATATGCTCGATAAAATGTGAAATGCCGCTGAGCGCGGCCGGTTCATACCGGCTGCCGTTGCCGACCCAGATGCCGACCGACACGGTACGCACCGTGTCCAGCCGTTCCGAGATCAGCCGCACACCGTTGGGGAGAGTCCGCTTGACATACATAGCTGCGTTCCTTCTTTATCTGTAAATTTGTCCGGGAGGTGCAAGCGGCCAGGCTGTGCCCAGCCGCCCGGTTTGCTGAAAAAAACGTCTTCTCGACGAGAATCTCTCATACGCACAGCAGCGCGTATGAAACAGCGTTTGCAGCGCAAATGCATAAAAAAGTCAGGACATGTGCCTGACTTTTTATGCTTTGAGAGAGAAAAGGTTTCTATATGGGAACCTTTTCGCGTTTGTGTTTGGCGAAGTCCAAACACAGATGGTCGAAAACGCAAGTTTTTCGACCGTTTCAGCGGTCGGGCTGCGTCCGGCCGCAAAATTGTCTTTTCATACGATGTGCTTCAGCCTGCCAGATTCGCCTGATAGGATTCCTGATCATAATAGGAACGGGAACCATCCGGATTAAGTTTGTAATAATCTCCGTCCGAATCGCGGTAGTCGCCGGTCACAGGATCATAGCTGCCGCCTTCTTCGGCCAGCGAGGCGGGATCAACCGTCTGCTGCGGTGCTTCCTGCTGCACAACAGGCCCGGTCGGCGGTTGGTCAAAATCCATGCCGTCCATTGGTTCTCCGGCTGCGGCACCGTCATTTGCATCTGTTTTGCCCGGTGCAACATCGTTATAAATATACGCATGGATATGATCAGCGGCTATATCCAGATCATATTCGATATAGGTGTTGGATGGGCCGGAATAATACCATTCTCCATCCAGCGGAATGCGGGTATGCTCAAACGCGGGCACACCGTCCTGCACTGCGCCGACAATAAGCGGCGCCAGTTCGGTTGCGGAAAGCGAGGTCGTTACATAGGGGACGAGCTTTTGCATCAGGCCGATCAGGCGGTTGGCATTCATGGTCTGCACTTTCTGGAACATCGCGTTCAGCACAATGCCCTGCCGTTCGACGCGCGCCCAGTCATCGCCTGTACCCTTGCGGATGCGTCCGTAGCACAGAGCCTGTACGCCGCCGAGCGTCTGCTTGCCGGCATTCTGCACGCCGGCAAATTCTTTGCCTTGTTCGATCCCGTAATCGCGGATGACACGGTTCAGTTCGGCAAGCTCTTCCTGCTGCACATCGATCTCCACGCCGTCCAGCGCATCGATAATCTCGACAAGCTGTTCAAAATTCACTGCGATATACTCGGTGATGTCCGTGCCGAAATTTTCGTTGATCGTGCGGATGGCCAGACTGGGACCGCCGGCATAATAAGCAGCGTTCAGTTTATCCGAGCCATAGCCGTCGATCGGCACGAGTGAATCACGCATCAGACTGATCAGCTTGATCTTGCCGCGTGTGTTATCTACGGAAACGATCATCATACAGTCCGAGTGGCTTTTGGTCTCGCCGGGCCGGGTATCCAGCCCGAAAAGCGCGATATTCGTAATGTTGCGGTCCGCCTGCACGCCCGCGGCCAGATCCTCCTCAAACAGGGAGGAATCATAGTTGTAGCCTAAAAAGCGGCGGTATGCATACAGGCCGATGCAAAAGAGGACGGACAGCGCTACAAGAACAGCCAGTATGCGGACGAGTCTGCGCTGGAAGCGTTTGAAAGACATAAGATCAATCCTGTACGAACTGCGCGAACGAACGCTCGGTCAGCTGATGCACGCGCAGCGTATTGGTGTAGTTGACATGGCCTACCGGCATACCGGCGGTAATGGTGATGACATCCCCTACACGCAGATCCACTGCGGAAATGGCAGCCTGCTCGGAAAGGTCATACAGCTCGGTGCCGCAGGTCGGGTGCTTGGGAACGAGCACCGGTGTAACGCCCCACGACATGGTAAGGCGGTGGAACGTGCGCTCGCACGGCGTTGCCGCGATGATCGGCGCACCCGGACGGTAGGTGGATACCGCACGCGCGGTGGAGCCGGCCTCGGTAAAGGCCACAATGCACTTTGCACCCAGATCGGCCGTGGTCGAGCAGGTCGCGTGCGAGATCGCCAGCGTCTTGAGGTCGCCGGAAACATTCATGTTCTGGAACTCCAGACGGGTCGCACGGCGGCGGTCATAGTGGATGGTGCGCTCGGCGTTTTCCGCAATGCTGCTCATGGTCTTTACGGTCTCGACCGGGTATTTGCCGACCGAGGTCTCGCCCGACAGCATGATAGCGCTGGTGCCGTCGTATACCGCGTTGGCTACGTCGGATACCTCTGCGCGGGTCGGGCGCGGGTTCTTCGCCATGGATTCCAGCATCTGGGTTGCGGTTACAACACGCTTGCCGCGCGAGATGCAGGTTTTGATGATGTTTTTCTGGATTTCGGGAAGCTCCTGGAAGGGAACCTCAACGCCAAGGTCGCCGCGGGCGACCATCACGCCGCTTGCCTCGTCGAGGATCTCCTCGATGTTGTTAACGCCCTCCATGTTCTCGATCTTGCAGATGATCTCGACATCCTCCTTGCCATGCTCCTTGAGGATGGCCTTGATGTCGCGCACGTCCTGCGCGGTACGGGTAAAGGATGCCGCGATAAAATCAATATCCTGCGACAGGCCGAACTCGATGTCCTCCCGATCCTTGGGGGAAACAAACGGCATATTGAGCTTGATGCCCGGTACGTTGATCGATTTGCGGTTGGAGAGCGGGCCGCCGTTGAGCGCGCGGCAGATGATATCCGTGCCGTCGCGGACCTCTTCCACATCAAATGCAACCAGACCATCATCGATCAGGATACGGGTGCCGGGCTTCACATCGTTCGGCAGACCGGCGTACGTGATGGCAACGATCGTATTGTCGCCTTCGATCTCGCGGGTCGTCAGGGTGAATTGCTGACCCTCGACAATCTCGATTTTACCATCTTTATAGGTCTTGGTACGGATCTCGGGGCCCTTGGTATCCAGCATCAGGCCGACCGGCACACCCAGCTCCTTGCGGGCTGCCTTCACAGCATCCATACGGGCCTTGTGCTCTTCGTGCGAGCCGTGGCTGAAGTTCATACGGGCAACATTCATGCCGGCTTTGATCAGCTCGGGCAGAACAGCATCGGTTGCGGGGCCAAGGGTACAAATGATTTTCGTTTTGCGCATCGAAACATAGTCCTCTCTGAAGTGATCGGTTATCCACTTTGATATATTATTAACGGTAACATTTTATCAGTTTTCCGTGTGGTTTGCAATCACCTGCCGCCGTGCACGGGGATTTTCATGCTTTTCGACAAAAAAGCTGCGGTGGGGTGCAAACATCTTGTGTTTTATGATACGGTCTTGTATAATAAGAAGGATTCCAGAGAAAAAATGGATGAACCCTGTCCCTGCCGGTCGGCCGGCGCGGGGGCAGTGCAATAGGTGTATCGTAAAGCCCCGCTGTGCCGGGGCGAAAGGAGAGGGAACGGATGAAAAAGCCGGTATTGCTGATTATGGCGGCGGGCATGGGTTCGCGTTACGGCGGGCTTAAGCAGATCGACCCGGTTGGCCCTGCGGGGCAGATCATTTTGGATTATTCGGTGTATGACGCACACCGCGCAGGCTTCGAACGGGTGGTGTTTATCATCCGCCCTGAATTGCAGGAGGCATTCGAGCAGGCGATCGGCCGCAAGGCGCGCCGCCTGATGCAGGTGGACTATGTCTACCAGACGCTGGATCGTCTTCCTGCCGGTCTGTGCGCGCCGGAAGGGAGGGAAAAGCCGCTCGGTACGGCACACGCCGTATGGTGTGCCCGTGAGCTGGCCGAGGGCTGCCCGGTTGCCGTGATCAATGCGGATGATTTTTACGGAGCGGACGCCTTCCGCCAGATGTACCGCTATCTGGCAGCGGCGCAGGATGACAGCAAATACCGTTACTGCATGGTCGGCTATCAGGTGGAAAACACCCTGACGGAAAACGGCACGGTCTCGCGCGGTGTGTGCACGGTGGACGAAGCCGGGCTGCTGGATCATATCATCGAGCGGACGGCGATCTCGCGCACGGCGGATGGGCGCATTGTTTACGCGGCGGACGGCGAGGTGCCTGCCGGTGAGATCCCCGCGGGTACGCCGGTATCGCTCAACCTGTGGGGCTTCACCCCGTCCTTCCTGCCTTCGCTGGAGGATGGCCTGCGCCGCTTTTTTGCCGAGCAGCTGCCGCACAACCCGCTGAAGGGGGAGTATTACCTTCCCTTTGCTGTGGATGAGCTGATCCGCGCCGGCCGCGCGACAGCGCAGGTGCTGACCACCACCGCCCGGTGGTTCGGCGTGACCTACCGTGAGGATAAGCCTGCCGTCTGCGCCGCGATTGCGGAAATGACCGCGCGCGGCGAATACCCTGCGGATCTGTAAGGAGGGCGGCATGGACTTTTCGACCGAATTTGTTGCTCTGCGCGACCGGATGCTTGCCGGACAGGACAAGGCCTTTGTCAGCAACCAGAATGCTGAGATTGCCGGGCGGGTCGCCGCCATGCTGAGCACCTTCGACCTGAGCGCCGAGCGTAAGCTGTTCGGCCTGATGCCGACCGGCAACAGCGGCCACGCACATGAGTACCGTCTGCTGTTTGCCGTGCCCGCGCTGGACGAAGCGCTGCTGCAGGATTGGTGGCAGTATGCCCGGTCCGCCGAGCGGGAGCTGGTCCGCCCGGACCGCAACCACGATTTTTCGATCGTATCCCTTATATTGGCGGTAGGTGCGGTGGAGAAAAACGCGCTCAAATCGCTGAAAAAGCTGAATGCCGAGCGGGAATTCAAAAACGGGCAGAGCGGCTGGTCCTCCGTGCGGATGGCGGTGATCGACCTTTCCGCACACAAGGTGCACACCAACCGCATGGGAGACCCGCTGAAGAATATTTTGAACCCTTTTTTGTAAAAAATGCTTGAAAAATCCCCCATATCATGATATGATACCATGTACGCAATCCAGACGCGCATTTCTTCGGGCGCGATGACTGTGAGGAAAATTCAAGTGGAGGAATCGTAAATTATGACTACCGCACAAAACGTACTTTCGATCGTAATGATCGTCGCCAGCCTGTTTCTGATCATTGTTGTGCTGCTGCAGAACGGTGCACAGCAGGGTCTGGGCGCTATTTCCGGCGGCGCAGAAACCTTTTTCGGCGCAGGCAAGGCCTCTGCGTCCGACCGTATCTTTGCCCGCCTGACCTCTGTGGTCGGTGTGATCTTCGTGATCGCGGCGATCGTGCTCAACCTGATCCACTGATATGATTTGGCTGCAGCGCTTGCTGCTGGCAGCGTTTGTCCTGTTTGCAGGGCTTACCGTATTCCAGCAGATGCGGTACGGTATGATCTGCGGCCGTGCCGAGGGAGAAGATAAGCAGGCCGATCCCAAAGCCATTGCCTGCCGCCGCCGTGCAGTAGGCTGTGCCATTGCCGCCGGCGCCAGTCTGGTACTCAACATTCTGGTCGGTGCGATCGGCACGATATAAGCTGCCTGCCTTTACCCCCATACAAAAGCAGGACAAATCCAAAGGAAACTGCACCCCATTTATCGGACAGTATGACATGCTGTTTGATAAATGGGGTGTTTTGTTCTGTGAAAGGGAGGCCGGACCGGCCGTCTTTTGCTTTACAGGTGCGCTGACCATCCAATCTATGACAGGGGCGAAAAGCGATATTGCAAAAAAAGGGGCTATATGGTAGAATATAAGAATTGAAAAGCTGGAAAATCCGCTTTTGGAAGGGGTGCGATCGTTGAAAAAGTTCCTTTCCCTCGCTGTGTGCTGCGCCATGCTGCTGGGGCTGTTTACCGGCTGCGCCGGCAGCGGGAAACCAAATGAATTGTCCGCAGCGGTGCTGTCATCCGATGCGTTGGATGCCGTGCAGGACGGGCTGCGGGTGGCCGTGCTGTATGACGGCAGCAGCGGTGATGCCACATGGGAGGATCTGTATTCGCGTCTGTGCCAGCCGCTGCTGCTGGGTATGGAAGCGGAGGCGGTGGATGTTTCGCAGGCGTATTCGCTTGCGGCGTATGACTTGCTGTATCCGGATGAAACCATCATGACAGCGGACGGCGCTGATGCCCTGCGGGAAGAGATCTGTGCGTTTGTCGAAAAAGGCGGCGGCGTTTATCTGACAAACGGCTTTTATTCGTTTTTTGACCGGAAATTTTTGGGCGCCCGGAAGTTTACACCCCTCAAATCCTATCCGTATGAGATGACCTATCCCGCGGTGAACGGCGACCTGCAAAAAATGCAGACGGTCACGCAGGATTTTTACACCCTGTACCGTGCGTATGATGATTTTGCTGCGCTGGAAGGATTAGACTGCGGCGTTGGCATGAAGCCGTCCACTGCGGTGACGCTGTGCGCGAGCGATGGACTGACGCTTTCTGCGGTTAATGAGTACGGCGAAGGCTATGTTTTCTGGGCATCCGGTCTGCTGCCCAATCCGTATTGCATCAGCGGAACCATGCTGGAGCAGCGCGGGGAGGAGCAGCGCTATCTGTCCGACACGGCGATGAGCGCCGCGCGCCTGTTGGAAAGCGCGTTTGCTGCGTTCTGGCAGGAGCGCACAGCCGGTTTTTCCGCGTGGAAGATTTTTGGCTCGTTCGGTACGCCGGCGATGAGCTGGGAGCTGCATTTTGAAGAGCTGGGCGGCTTTGCCGATGGCTCGGGGGTTGCGTTTGCAGAGCTTTGCCGCAAATATGCACAGATCCCCTCCTATACCACGGTGCGCAACAGCTATACATGGTTTGCGCGGAATGAAACCGTGTCCAGCCTGCTTGGGCAAAGCGCGGATACCCTCTCATTTGCGATGGATCTGTATGAAAATGCCTATTCCTCGGGCGCGCATGTTGCCGCAGGCGGGGAGTGGCTCTCTCTGGCGATGATCGAAGAGGGCGGCAGCTATTTTAAGGACTATCCCGAATATGATTTGCGGGCGTATCCGGCGGTGTGTGATCTGGACGGGGACGGCACGCTTGACCTGCTGTGCGGCTCGTCGGACGGGCTGCTGTATTTCTGCCGCGGAAAGGGCTATGACGGCCGCATGGTGACCGAGGCCCCGGTGCTGCTGACCGATCAGAGCGGCGCGCAGCTTTCGGTTGGCGGCTATTCCGCCCCGACAACCGGGGACTGGGACGGCGATGGAATAACAGATATCCTTTGCGGTGCGGCGGATGGTAAAGTGTACCTGTTCCGTGGGCTGGGCGGTCTGCGTTATGCGGCGGCGGGCGCGGTGGCAGATACCGGTCTGGCATCGCAGGCGCTGCCCGATTGGAACGACCTGAACGGCGACGGATACGCCGATTTGATCTGCGGCTCTAACGCCGGCAAGCTGCTGGTGCAGTACGGCACAGCGCAGGGACTGGCGGGATCGGGTTTTCAGCCGGTCGCAGTGTCGGGCGTGGACGGAAACTGGCTGGCGCCGCGTGTGTATGATGCGGATGGTGACGGCACCGCCGACCTGCTGCTCGGCACGTTTGACGGGTATGTTGCTATCCTGCACGGGGATGGAAACGGGGCCTTTGCCCCGGCTGCATTTGTCGATCTGGAGGAGCAGAACTACAAGGGGAACCACCACGCCAAATTTGGCAACAACTGCGTTCCCGTGATGGCAGATTTGAACGGCGACGGCTGTGACGATCTGCTCTGCGGCAGCCTGGAGTACGGCTTGGCGTATCCGATCGACAGCCCGTACTTCCCCTATCGGGAAGAACTGGCGGCGCAGCTTTCCTATTTTATTAACAACCAGATGTATGTGGGGATGCACTACTATACGTCTGCCTATTCCTCGGCAGAGCGTGAAGCGTATGAGCTGCAGGCGCATCTGGATGCGCTGGAGTCCTACGGCATGCCGACCGACCGGATCGGCGCGACCCAGCACACCTGGTTTACCAGCAGCCTGAGCCCTTCGCAGTCCTTCCTTTCCCAGTGGGATGCCGGGCTGCTGTGGAACACCGGCTATGCGGCGCCGAACGATCCGTATCCGTATCCGCAGAACAATGCGCACAGTGTGATCAGTATGCCGTTTTTTGTAACGCGGAACGGGGAGCGGACGATCCTGTTGCAGAACTGCGCTTCGCTGCTGTATGCGGAGGAGAGCTGGCCGGATATGTCCGCGCGTTACGGAATGCCGATGTGCGTGTATTACCACTGTGATTTCACGGCGGAAGACAGCGCGGCTTCGGAGGACAAGATCCGGCAGGTGCAGGCGTTCCGCGAAAAATACGGCTACAATTTTGTAATGGAAAACCAGTTGGCTTCTGCGGTGGCGGCGGCGATCAATCTCGATTTTTCTGTGGAGCGCAATGGGACAGGCGGCTTTGACCTGATGCTGCGCGGCGCAGGGGAGGAGACGGATTTTCCGCTGTATGACGCAGCGTATCAGAATGCCTGCGGCGTGCGTCTGTGCTTCGGGGAAGCAATGCGCGGCCGCGCGATCCGCACGGATGCCGACGTCTGGTACTGGGATGGTGACGACCTGTGCATCGGTCTGAACCGTCCGGTACGGGTATATGAGACGGAGGAGGCTGCGGAAGGGGATGATCCGGCGCATCTGACGCTCGTCAACCTGCCGGCGGAGATCACCGCGGCAGAAGGGCAGGTGGAGGTCGCCTTTGCGGCGGGCGGCTATATGGAGGCGGAAACCAGTGTGCCGGCAGCGACGGCATCTGCGGGCTGGGAGACCCGGCCGGGCGTAAACGGCGGCACACGGTTTATCAAATACGGAGCGGCGGATACGCTCGTGATCGAATATGGAGAGTGAGAACATGAATTCAGTTGTTTGCCTGCTCGAGCGGGCAGCTGCCCGCTGGCCGGAGCGCATTGCGGTGACCGATGAGCAGGAAAGCCTGACCTACCGTGAGCTGCGCACAGCAGCCCGCCGTGCGGCAAGCGGCCTGCTGCAGGCGGCGGACAGTACCGCCCCGGTGATGGTGTATCTGCCCAAAAGTGTGCAGATGCTGATCGGCTTTCATGCGGCGATGTATGCCGGACGTCCCTACGTGCCGACCGATGCCGCAGCACCGGCGCAGCGTCTGAGCCGGATCCTGTCCAACCTGCAGCCCTCGGCGATTTTGACAAACCGTCGTCTGGCAGAGGGGCTGCAGGCGGTGGATCTGGGCGGTGTACCCGTTATGTATGTGGAGGATCTGGTGCAGGGCGCGGAGGATGCGGCTGCGGTGGATGCCGCAGTTGCCCGTGTGACGGATGCAGACCCGGTTTATGTGATGTATACGTCAGGCTCCACAGGCGAGCCGAAGGGGGTGACGATCCCGCACCGCGGGGTGCTGCTGTTTGCCCGTTGGGCAGAGAAAACCTTCGGCTGGACCTGCGAGACCGTGATCGCCAATCAGGCGCCGCTGTATTTTGATGTTTCGGTTATGGATGTGTACGGTGCGATCCGCTGCGGCGGCAAGCTGATCCTGACGCCCGAGGTGCTGTTCCGTTTCCCGAACAAGCTGCCTGAATTCCTGCGGGAAAATGCGGTCACGTCGATCTACTGGGTGCCGACCGTCATGATCAACATTGCCAATTCCGGCGCGCTGGACGATGTAGAGCTGCCCGCGCTGCAAAGCATTGCGTTTGCCGGCGAAGTGATGCCCAACTTACAGCTGAATGTATGGCGGCGTGCGCTGCCCGGGCGTATTTTCGCCAATCTGTACGGCCCGACGGAAACCGATGTTTGTACGGCGTATGTGGTAGACCGTGCCTTTGCCGACGGGGAGGCGCTGCCCATCGGCAGGCCGCTGCCCAATATGAAGGTGCTGCTGCTCGGCGAGGACGGCGCGCCGGTCAAAACCGGCGAGACCGGCGAGATCTGTGTAGCCGGTTCGGGCGTCAACATCGGCTACTGGAACCGCCCGGATCTGACCGAACGGGCCTTCACCGCCGACCCGCGGAACACGGCATGGCAGGAGCGGTTTTACCGCACGGGCGATCTGGGCTGGTACAATGCGCATGGTGAGCTGATGTTTGCCGGACGGCGGGACGGTCAGATCAAGCTGCGCGGCAACCGGATCGAGCTGGGCGAGGTGGAGAACGCAGGACGTCTGCTGCCCGGTGCGGAAAATGTATGCGCCCTGTTTGACCGCACACGGCAGGAGATCGTTTTGTTTGTGGAAACCGCGCAGAAGGAGATCCCGCTGCGTATTGCCCGGCGGGAGATGCGCGGCACACTGCCGGCTTATATGATGCCGGGGCGCATCGTCTGCATGGAGCAGCTGCCGCACAATGCAAACGATAAGATCGACCGTGTGCGGCTGACAAAATGGATGGAGGAAAACTGAAATGGAAGAAATCATTGCAAAATTGGAAGCGTTTATCCGGGAGCTTTGCGAAGCGGAGGATGATCCGGAATTCGGGCTGGATATCAACCTGTTTGATACGGGCTTTCTGGATTCGGTCGGCGCGATGGATGTGATCGTGTTTGCGGAAGAGACCTTCGGTGTGTCCATCAGCCAGCGCGACCTGACGCTGTATCCGATGAATACCGTTCATGAAATTGCCGAGGTAGTAGGCATCAAGAAGGGGCTTTGCTAAATGTGGTTCCTTGAAGCGGATATTGCGCTGCGGCTGTTGGGCGGCTGCCTGCTGTGGGCGGTGCTCAGTATGCTGGCCCGCAAGCTATGGTCGCAGGCAAGCCTCAACCGGTTTCTGGTCATTCTGGATCTGGCGCTGATTGCATATGTGTCCGAATGGCTGGCGGTATTTTACGCTGTGTATACCGTGGTGACCTATGGCATCGCGCATTTGGCGGGGCGCGGCGGATCGGATACCGTGCGCCGGGTTCGGTTTGTGCTGTGCTGCCTGCTGTGCGCCGTCCCCTTTTTCTATCTGCGGCTGCTCGACCTGTTCCCCGAGCTGCCCCTGCTGTTTGCCCTGACCGGTCTGGCCTACAATATGCTCAAGGCGGTCGATGCGGTTTACTATGTGTATTACACGGGGGAACGGCTGGACTTTTTGCACTACGCCAACTATATGCTGTTTTTCCCGGTGCTGACGGCAGGGCCGATCCTGCGCTACCGCGATTTTTCCCGCAGCCTTGCCCGGCCGGAGTCGGTGAACGGCGAAAGCCTGACGCGCGACTGCAAGCGGCTGATCCGCGGGTATTTCAAAAAGGTCGTGCTGCTGGTGCTGGTCGGCGCGGTGCTGTCGCGGCTGGCAGCGCTTGACCCGCGTCCGTGGATTTCGCTGGCGGCTTGTCTGGTCAGCTATCTGCTGCTGTGGCTGGATATGTCCGGCTATGCGGATATTGCAATCGCAATGGGCGGCTTCCTCGGCCTGAAGGTGCCGGAGAACTTCAAAAGCCCGCTGAAGGCAGCTTCGTTTACGCAGTTCTGGCGCAACTGGCATGTGTCGCTGACCGACTGGATCCGCGAGCACATTTTTGTGGTGCTCAACGGAAAACGGCTGAACCGCTTTCAGGGCGCGTTCATGGGCTTCGGCACGATGATGGTTATGGGGCTGTGGCACGGCTTTTCGCTCACCTTTGTGCTGGACGGCCTGATGAACGGCAGCCTGCTGGCTATCGAGCATCTGCTCGGCATTACAACGGTAAAGCGCGGCGCAAACCGCTATTATGTGTGGTTCCGCCGCTGCATCGTGACCGTGGTGTTCGCGTTTACAACGATTTTTTACACGCTCGATCAGGCGCAGCTTGCGGCTGTCCTGCGCGGCTTCGTAACCATTTGAGAGGGGGCGCAGCATGAGGTTTACTCGTTTTTTGAAGCACGGCGGCTGGATCGCAGCGGTGCTGATCGTTGCGCTGCTGGCGGACTGCGGGCTTGCGGCTTCGGGCTTTATTCCGGAAAGCGGCCTGTTCCGTCTGAATGATTTTGAGATCACCCGGCACGATCATCCTGAGGAGGTATGGGATCGGGTCATCTTCGGTTCCTCCGAGCTGGTTTCTGCCTATCGGGAGGATCTGACACAGGCGGATTATGTCAATCTCGGCATGGATTACGGTACGGTGCGCGATTTGGTAGAGATGCTGGAGGGCGGACATATCAAGGTCGGTTCCGAGCTGGTGCTGGCGCTCAACTGGGGCGCGATGTATGATGAGATGGATACCAACCCGACCTATCCGTGGCACCGAAAATGGTATCAGCCGTATGTATATTTTCAGCGCGACCGTCTGCAGGCTTTTGTGATGGACAATGTCAACGCGCTGCTGGGCAGCGGTGATTTCCGCACGGCGGATACCGCGCAGCACAAGATTTTTTACTACGGCAATATGACGCAGGCCGAGCTGGAGGAACGCGTGGAGCGGTTGCATGGGCTGTATTTCAACGGCGGGATGGAGCTGTACGCGGATAACCTTGCGGCGCTTGACGAGGTATTTGCGTACTGTGCGGAAAACGGCATCCGGGTGCGTGCACTGTGGCTGCCGGAAAATCCGCTGGTTGCGCTGGAGCCGCTTGATGTGGAGCTGCGCGAGCAGTGCCGCGCAGCCAGTGAAGCCGCGGGCGTGACGTTTTACGATATGACGGATGCGTTGGACGCGAAATGTTTTCATGATACCGGGCATTTGGATTATGACTATGGCGCGGTGGTGTTCACGGAGGTGCTGGATCAATGGCTTCTTTCCTGAAAAAATGGCTGGAAGAGCAAAAGTCCCGTCCTTACTGGATGGTGCTCAGCATATTCGGCTATGCGCTGATGCTGCTGGCGGTTTTGGCCTTTTTCTCCGGGCACGGCGCGTTTATCTACGAAGGGTTCTGATTGCGCCGGATGGTGCGGATGCGGACAAAAATAAAACCCGAGGATATGTGAACTACCCCAGATTGTGCGGACAGTTCAATGTTCCTCGGGTTTTATTTTTGAGGGTCAGGCTTCGGTGTTTTCCACACCGGCAGCGGCTTCGGCAGCCTGTGCGGCGGCTTCTTCGACTGCACGGGCGGCAAGACGCTTGTTGTTGAAGTGCTTGCCGATCCAATAGCCGACAACGGCGCAGCCGATCGCACAAATCGTGGCGCTGACCTCCTTATGGAAAATCAGGCCGATCAGGCCGGCGAGGATATAGCCGCCGGCAACGCCGAACGCGGCGCCGTGGAAGCACATACGCGGCATACCAAAAATACGCAGGTCGGCAGGGTCGATATCCTCTTCTTCCTCGTCCTCGGTGCCTTCGGCGTCCTCTTCCGACAGCAGGGCATCTTCCTCTTCCGGCAGTTCGTCCGGCACGGCTTCGTCTGTCCCGGCAGGCAGGGCGGCCTGTTCCTCTTCGGATAGGGGAGCGGTCTGCTCTTCTTCGGTCAGCGGCTGCTGGTTTTCAGTCATGTGGAAACATCCTCTCGTTTGGTGAAGTTAAAGATTCTCAGGCGGCAGCGGGATCACAACGGCGGCAATGATATAGCCGATCAGGGCGGGGAACAGGCCGAACAGGCACAGGAAAGCCCAGACCAGACGGATCAGCGTCGGGTCGATCTCAAAATATTCCGCAATGCCGGCGCAAACGCCGCACAGCATACGGTTGGATTCGCTGCGGTACAATCTTTTGTTTTTCATAGGAAAAAACTCCTTTTCTCTATCATACGGTGTTTTATCAGGTTCGTCAAGGGGGAAGGCGGTTACCGGGTTAACAGATCGAGCGTGCCGCTGCCGATTTCGGCGCGCAGAATCGGGCTGCCGTTAAGCGCACCCTTGCGGGATGCGTGGCGGCTGCCGCTATCCCCGCCTGCAACCGCATGGCCGTCGAACAGGAAAACGCCGCTGTCTGTTGACACCTGATAGCCCAGATCGGAGCCATCGCCCGGTGTGATAATAGTAGAGGTGATGGTGCCGCTGTCCAGTTCTATGTCAGCCTGCGTGCCGACGAATAGCTGGCTGGGCGCAAAGCGTCCGCTGCCGATGTCGATGTCGAACCGGTCGGCGTTCAGGACATCGGCTGTAAGTGAGCCGCCCTCGATGTCCACCTCCATGCTCTGTGCGGTCAGGCTGCCGTCAATTTGGACAGGGTGGTCGTCAATCTCGAAGGAAATGTTGGAAAAAGCATCGGCAGTGCTGAAGGGCAGCGTGATAACGCAGTCTGCTGCGCTGGCGGGTCGGAGCCGGAGCGTCCATGTCCCGTGTTCCAGCTTGTTTTGCTGAATGTCCGCGCCGGTCACATTATAGTCGTTTGCAAATACGATTTGAACGGGGGCAGTTCCGGATGCCTCATCATCAGAGAGAAACTCGAAATGCAGGTTTTGTACGGTATCAACGCTGACATTCGGCACAAAAATACCGTTCTGTGTGTTCGTGCGGTTGCTCCATTCCTGCGCCAGATACCCATAGTCGATGTCGTCGAGGGTGTCATCCATATCATCAAGGGTATCGTCGATGTCATCGTCGTCATCAAACCAGCCGCTGTGCCAGCCGTAGTCATCCAGCCAGAAGCGGTAGCGGAACGGGCCGTGGTGCGCGGCGTTTGCAACGCGTTCGGTTACGCTGTGCAGCGCGCCGTTGTAATAGCTGCTGTAAAGCTGCCCGCCGGCAGCCCAGCCGCCGATGGCCATGCAGCCGCCGATCGTCAGGACGGCGCAGCAGGCGATGATGAGTTTTTTCATGCGTTTCCACCTCCGTTGGAGTCGGTTTTACGGCCGCGGATCTTGTTGAACGGCCAGCGGATGAGCGCGACAGCCGCGCGGAACACGGGCGGTACAAACAGGGTGCACAGCTTAATCACCAGCAGACCGAGCAGGATGCCTGCGGCAAACAGCGCCAGCCCGCAGCCGAGGGTAACAAAAGCGTTGGCCGGGATGCCCCACAGGACAAAAGAGAAGCCGCACAGCACCAAACCGGCAAACAGCAGGCAAAGCGGAACAAGGATGAAGGCCGCCGCAATGGCAAGGATCGCCGCAAGCACTGCACCGATCACACCGAGCACGGCGAGCAGCAGGCCGCCCGCCAGCGGCAGGCCGATCGGGATGGCGAGCAGCACCAGCACGATCAGCAGCCACGGCGGGATGCCGCGCCACCGGCGGCGGGGCGGTGCATCCTGCGGGGGCGCATCCTGCTGCGGGGGTACGGCGGTCAGCTCGCGGTAGTCCGCCAGAATCTGCGCAGCCACGGTCTGTGGGTCGCCCAGATCGGCAATGACCCTGCCTTCGTTTTCCGGGCCGGCATCGTCAAAGTATTCCTCATAATAGCGCAGGGCGCTGGCGCGCTCCTCCTCGGGCAGGATGGACAGCGCACGCCGCAGCGCAGCCATATAATCATTTCTGTTCATTGTGTTTTACCCTCCAAAAAAGATCGTATCGATCCCGTTCCGGTAGTTTTGCCAGTCGATCCGGTGCTGCCGGAGCTGTGCCCTGCCGTGCTCGGTGATGCGGTAGTAGCGCCGGTTGCGCCCGGCGAAGGCTTCATCGTAAGTTGTCAGGCAGCCATCCTTCTGCAAACGGCGCAGTACAGGGTACAGGGTGGATTCGGAGATATCCAGCACCTTCTGCACATCCTGCGTGATGCGGTAGCCGTAGGTGCTTTCGCGGTCGACCACAGCAAGCACGATGCCGTCCAGCAGGGAGGAGGCGATAGGATAAGACATGCTGCCACCTCATTTCTGTGATTGTGATAATATTATATGAAGTATAATATAGATTGTCAACAGGCATTTCAAAAAAACCTGTGAAGGAATTGTAAATTTTGTAGGAACGGTGCGCGGAAAAGCACATTTCCGCATTGTATTTGCCCGATGGATAGCGTATAATGATATCTGTATACGAATCGATAGTACGAAAAGAGGAAGAAAGGACGAATCCGGAACCATGAAACTGGCTGTATTGTTCGGCGGC
Organism: Agathobaculum desmolans ATCC 43058; assembly: GCF_000701665.1. GTDB lineage: Bacteria > Bacillota > Clostridia > Oscillospirales > Butyricicoccaceae > Agathobaculum > Agathobaculum desmolans. Next base: position 43,065 of record NZ_JNJN01000010.1, read on the forward strand.
GTTTCGAGCGAGCATGATATTTCGTGCCTGTCCGCCGCATCCATACTCCGAAACCTGGATAAGACCCGATATGAAATATACCCGGTCGGTATCACACGGGAGGGACAGTGGTACTACTGTCCGGCGTGCGATGCGGACTGCGTGGAAAACGGCGAATGGGAGCGCATGGCCGATAAGGTGCCTGCGCTGCTCCCGCCCGACCGCAGCGTGCATGGCTTGGTGCTGCTGCAAAACGGTACGGCCGAAACCGTTCGGCTGGACTGCGTATTCCCTGTGCTGCACGGCGTGGGCGGAGAGGATGGCACGATTCAGGGCGTTTTGGAGCTGGCGGGCATTCCGTATGTCGGGTGCGGCGTGGCGGCAAGCGCTAACTCAATGGATAAATCCATCACTAAGGTGATCGTGGAGGATGCCGGTGTGCGGCAGGCGCGGTATTATCTTGCCTTGCGCTATGATTTTGAAAAGAACCCCGAAGGTGTGGTGCGTACCGCAGCGGATCGTTTGGGTGCGTTCCCGGTGTTTGTCAAGCCGTGCTCGCAAGGCTCAAGCGTGGGTGTTGCCAAGGCGGGTGATATGGTGGAACTGGCGGAAGGGCTGACCGAAGCCTTCCGCTTGGATGATAAGGTGCTGGTCGAGGAATTCATCGACGGGCATGAGGTAGAATGTGCCGTGCTCGGCAACCGGGAGCCGGTTGCTTCCACCGTGGGCGAGGTTGCGCCGACGCAGGAGTTTTACACCTTTGATGCAAAATATAAGGATGAAAGCTCCAAGCTGTACATCCCGGCGCAGATCACCCCGCGGCAGATCGAAACCGTGCGGCAGAACGCGCTGCGTGTTTACACCGCACTGGGCTGCCGCGGTCTGTCCCGCGTGGACTTTTTTGTGACCCGTGCGGAGGGCGAGGTCGTGTTTAACGAGCTGAACTCGATCCCGGGCTTTACTTCGATCAGTATGTACCCCAAGCTGTTTGACGCGGAGGGGATCTGCTATCCCGCCCTGCTCGACCGTCTGGTCGCGCTGGCGATGGAGGAACATCATGGGGATCGTTGAACGGCCGGCAGATAACCGGGCGATCGGCGTGTTCGATTCCGGCCTCGGCGGGCTGACCGCCGTGCGCCAGCTGCACCGGCTGCTGCCGGGGGAGAATATCATTTACTTCGGCGATACCGGGCGGGTGCCTTATGGAACGCGCAGCCGGGAAACCATTATTAAATATGCGCGGCAGGATGTGGCATTTTTGCGTCAGTTTGCGCTGAAGGCGGTCGTGATTGCCTGCAATACGGTATCCTCTGTGGCGCTTGACCTGCTCGCGCAGGAAAACGAGATCCCGATCATCGGCACGGTCGAACCGGCCTGCCGCCGCGCGATGACGATGACCCGCAACGGCAGGGTCGGGGTGATCGGCACGGCGGCGACCATGCGCTCGGGCGCGTACGAAAAGTATCTGCATCAGGCGGACGGTAGCCTGCGCCTGTTTCCGCAGGCGTGCCCGCTGTTTGTGCCGTTGGTGGAGAACGGACGCGTCCGCCGCGGCGATGTAGTGATCGAAACCGTGGCGGCGGAATACCTTGCGCCGCTCAAGGCGGCGGAGGTGGATACGCTCATCCTCGGCTGCACGCATTATCCGCTGCTGGGTGAGGTCATCGCGGACTATATGGGGCCGGAGGTGACGCTCATCGACTCGGGCGCGGAGGCGGCTAATCTGGCTTCCACCCAGTTCGATCTGGGGGACGGAAACGGTGTGACGCGTTATTTCGTATCCGACGATCCCGCGGCGTTTGACCAGCTGGCAGGGCTGTTTTTGCAAGAAGCCCCCGCCGCCGGTGCGGGGCTCGTGGATATTACAGGTTATTGACACAGAGCATACGGAGAAACAAAACATGAAAAAGGACGTTTGGCTGTCGATCTCATCCCGGCAGCAGTTTACAGGCTGCGAGGAGGAGCAGGTCGATCTCGTCACTGCGGCGACCCTGTATGAGCGCAGCGGAAAATATTATATCGCCTATGACGAAAGCGAGCTGACCGGCCTGCAGGGCACCCGCACGACTGTGAAACTGGACGGCAAAAAGGTCTCGCTCATCCGCACAGGCACCTGCCCGGCGCATATGCTGTTTGCGGAGGATGTCCGCCATGTCGGGCTGTATCAGACGCCGGTCGGCGGCGGGATCTCGATCGCGACCCATACCTCGCAGGTGCGCAACACCGTGGGGGAAAATGGCGGCGAGCTGGTCATCGATTATACGGTCGAGGTGGATAACGCACTGATGGGCGAGCATCATTTTGAAATGGTCGTATCGACCGAACCGGTGCAGGCATAAGCAAAATGCGCCGCGCGGCATTGCGCGGCGATCACAAAATAACGGAGAGTGAACAAATGAACGCATATGAATTTGCGCGCGCCGAAGCGACCCGTGTGGTTGAAGCGGCATACCACAAAGCTGTGGAGGCGGGTGTACTGCCCGCAGGCGACATTCCGCCCGTTGCGGTGGAAACCCCGAAGGATGCGGCGAACGGCGACTGGGCATCCACCTTTGCCATGCAGTGTGCCAAACCGCTGCGCATCGCGCCCCGCAAGATTGCGGAGGCGATTGTGGCGCATCTGGATCTGGCGGGCAGCTGCTTTGATACGGTGGAAATTGCCGGACCCGGCTTTATGAATTTCACGCTTAACCAGAGCTGGTATGAAAAGGCAGTCAAAAATGTATTGGAGATGGGTGCGGACTACGGCCGCACGCAGGCGAAGCAGCCGGAAAAGGTCATGGTTGAGTTCGTTTCCGCCAACCCCACCGGCCCGATGCATATGGGCAACGCACGCGGCGGCGTACTCGGCGACTGCCTGAGCGAGGTGCTCGACTGGTCGGGCAACGATGTTACGCGTGAGTTTTATATCAACGACGCAGGCAATCAGGTGGATAAGTTTGCCCATTCGGTGGAGGGGCGCTATATTCAGGAGCTGCGCGGCGAGGATGCGATCGAATTCGACCCCTCGTGGTATCAGGGCGAGGATATCAGGGCGCTGGCGCACGATCTGGTCGAGCAGTACGGTGACAGCCTGCTGGACAAGACCCCTGAGGAGCGCTTTGCCGTGATCGAGGGCTACGGCCTGCCGACCAATATCGCCCGCATGGAGCGCGACCTCAAGCGGTATAAGATCGACTACGACGTCTGGTTCCGCGAGAGCGAGCTGCACAACAGCGGCTACGTGAAGGAAACCATCGATATGCTGACCGCGAAGGGCGCGACCTATGAAACCGAGGACGGCGCACTTTGGCTGCGCTCGACCGACTTCGGCTGCGATAAGGACGATGTTCTGCGCCGCGCTAACGGATTCTACACTTATTTTGCAGCGGATATCGCGTATCATCGCAACAAGTTTGAAAAGCGTGGGTTTGACCGTGTCATCAATATCTGGGGCGCGGATCATCATGGTCATGTTAAGCGTTTGCAGTGCGCGCTCGACGCGCTTGGACTCGACGGTTCACACCGGCTCGAAATCGTGCTGATGCAGCTGGTGCGCATGATGCAGGGCGGCGAAGTGGTTCGTATGTCCAAGCGCACGGGCAAAAGCCTGACACTGACCGACCTGCTCGATGAGATCCCGGTGGATGCGGCGCGCTTCTTCTTTAATTCGCGCGCGGCGGAAACCCAGATGGAGTTTGACCTTGATCTGGCGGTCAAGCAGGATTCGGAAAACCCGCTGTATTATGTGCAGTACGCACATGCACGCATCTGCTCGGTCATCCGCAACTGCATGGAGGACGGGCTGGCGCTGCCTGATTCTGCGGCGGTCGATCTGTCTGTGCTGACGGGCGCGGATGAGCGGCAGCTGATCAAGGCGATCGCGCTGCTGCCCGAGGAGATCGTGCAGGCGGCGCAGAGCCGCGACCCCTCGCGTTTGAATAAGTATGCGGTGGCGCTGGCGCAGCAGTTCCATCATTTCTATAATGCCTGCCGCATCAAGTGTGACGACCGCAAACTTTGCGAGGCGCGTTTGGCGCTGTGTCTGGCGGCAAAGCAGGCGATTGCCAACGCACTGGGGCTCATCGGCGTGGAAGCGCCGGAGAGCATGTAAGGCGAAATGGGGTGCAAAAGGCAGATGCGTCCTGTCTTTTGATGAAAATTCCTGTGTAACAGGAATTTTCGGTTTTGCTGCGCGGGGGACGCGCAAGGCTTGTTGTATCCGGGATGGAGATATGCCATGAAAAAATTAGCAAAACAGCTGGTGGCTTTGGCGCTGTCAGCGGCGATGCTGACCGTGCCGGCGGGGGCGGTCACGCAGGACGGACAGAGCGAAACGTGGTTTGACGGCGTTTGGGCGCTGATCGATGCATTCGGTCTGACGGCGGAAAACGATCCGTATATCCTGCAGAATTATATCAATAAATATTTACAGAAGCATCCGGAAGAGATGTATGAGGTCATCAACGATATCCTTTCGCTGATGGACACCCACTCGATGTATTTATCGAGTGAGGAGTATTCGCAGGGCTTTTCCACGCTGGAGGGCTTCGTCGGCATCGGTGTGGGGCTGCAGCAGACCGAAAGCGGTGTTCAAATCACCGAGGTGCTGCGATTTTCTGCGGCGGAAGAGGCCGGTTTGCAGATCGGCGACATGATCGTGGAAATCGACGGCGCCGATGCGGCGGAGATGACCCATACCGAGGTGGCTGAGCGGCTGCGCGGCGCGGAGGGGACTGCCGTCCGGCTGACCGTGCGGCGGCAGGGCAGGAGCGTGACAGTTTCCTGCACGCGCCGGCAGGTCAATCAGGTCTATGTATCCGGCCGCACGATGGCGGACGGCGTGGAGTATATCAAGGTAAGCGCGATGGGATCGGAAAACGACTGGACGGCGTTTTCCGATATCTGGGACGGTCTGGACGAAAAAAATACGCGCGCCGTGATTCTTGACCTGCGCGGCAACGGCGGCGGAGTGATCGATGTTGCCTTCAAGATGGCGGATGCGATGACACCGGAAAAGGACGTTTATCTGGGCGGTGTGCGCTGGCGCGAGGATATGGGCGGCTTGGAACAGACCTATTCGACCGGCGGGGCGCTGCCGCTTAACCGGATCATCGTGCTGGTGGACGGCGGCACCGCCTCGGCGGCGGAGCTGCTGGCGGGCAGCCTGCAGGATAATGGGCTGGCCACGTTGGTTGGTGAGCCGACCTACGGCAAGGGACAGGGTCAGTTCCATTTGGATCTGGTCAACGGGGACAAGTTGGTCATTACCACGTTGGCGATGGAGCTGCCCCGGCAGGGACAATATGAGGGCGCCGGTCTGGTGCCGGATATCCGTTTGGAAAACCGCACGGTAACCGTGCGTGCAGACGCGCTGGCACCGTTGGATACCGGTGGGACGCTGCGCTTCGGCGAGCAGTCGGATCAGGTGTATGCGATGACCGAACGTCTCAGCCTGTTGGGTCTTTTGAAAGAGCCGTCCCGTGTGTTCGACCGTGTTGTGTTGGATGCGGTTGCGGCTTTTGCGGAAAGCTATGAGATGGGATCGCTGCTGCACGCATCGCCCGATCTGCTTGCAGCACTGGAACAGGCAATGCAGACACTGAACGGCGAAACCTATGTGATCGACGACCAGTTGCAGCTGGCGGTGGAGATGGGTAAGCTGGCAGCGGAAAAGCCGCAGCAGTATACGCCGCTGCCGGATGGAAGCTGGAAAGCCAAGTAGTCATACGCAGCGCCGCGCAGCCGCGGCGCTGTTGTCACAATCGTCTTCTGGGGAGGAAGAGTCAAGTTGGAAATTCCTTTGTGTCATACTGCACAGCATGGACAGATCCTGCTGACCGGCGCGGAGGCGCTGGAGCTGTACCGGGCGCGGCCCGAACGGTTCGCCGGGGCGATTGCACCGGACGGCGCACAATGCGCGGCGTGGGCTGAGGCGCTGGGCGGCCTGCCGGTCGGGCTGGCGCTCGACTGTCCGCCGCTGCCTGATACGGATACCTGCGAAAAGCCGGTTGCCATGCATTATATCGGGCAGTGTAAACAGGTATTCCGCCCGATCCTGCATGAGGATGCAGCCTTTTACTATCTGCGCGGCGCACAGACCTTTGAGGCGCTGCGTGCAGCAGTGCTGGCGCTGACCGATCTTTCCGGCCGAACGGTGATCGCAGAGCTGGAAGTGGAGGATGACGAGGGCCGTTTGTCTGATGGGACGGATATCCGTGCGGCGGTCGGTGTATTGCAGCGCATCGGTGTGTCCACAGTGATCCTGACGGCGCACGACCCGCATTCACTGAGCGAAGCGTTGGAATTGGCGGCACCGTATGCGCGGCTGTCGCTGGGTGCAGCGGTGCATTCGGCATGGCTGCGGGTGCAGACGCCGCTGTATAATACCGAGGTGTTCGTGCCGGTAGAGCACGACAGTGAGGAAAATCTGCTGCGGGCAATAGAGGGCCACACTGCGGGGCGTATTGTGCCGCGTGACCATGATGATTTTATTTTGGCGCCGGATGGGTGCAATGCGCACTTCATCGATCCGACGATCGATATTTCGGATGAAATCGAGTGCGGTCCCCGGCTGGAGGAGGCGCTGCTCGAAGCGGAGGAAGATGCGGGTGCCTTTAAGCTGGTGCTGGAATGTGAGGACGATGTAATCGCGCTGGAGGCATACCAGTATATGATCTCGCGGCCGCTCTGCCTTTGTGCGGAATCCGCTGAATTGCTGGAGCAGGGGCTGCGGGTATATGCGGGTCTTGCCCTGTACGACGGCACCTGGGAGCAGCCCGAAGAAGTGATACATTATCTGGAACAAAAATACGGGCTGATTCGTTTATAAAAGGGCGCGGCATACAGAAATAACCGGGAGGTTTGGTTTTGGACTGGAAGGAAGTTACGATTTATACAACAACAGCCGGTATTGGCCCGGTGGAAGCGCTGTTGGAGGATCACGGTGTAGAGGGCTATGTGCTGGAGGACGCCGCAGATTTTGAGGAATTTCTCAAGGATACCGAAATATACTGGGACTACGTCGACGAGGATCTGGTGCGGGAAAAGCGTGCACAGGAGACCTGCCTGAAGATTTATCTGCCGGACAGCGAGGAGGGTGCAAAACAGTATGCGGCGCTTCGCACGGCGTTGGAAAATCTGAAAGCGCGGGATGATACGCATGCATGGGGCCGGCTGTGTACCGAAACCGCCCTGACCCGGCAGGAGGATTGGGAATGGGGCTGGAAGCAGTATTTTAAGCCGTTCCCGGTTGGGCGGCGCTTTTTAATTAAGCCCTCGTGGGAAACCGTGGAGGATGTGCAGGGACGGCAGATTTTGGAGATCGACCCGGCCTCCTCATTCGGTACGGGCAGCCATGACACCACACAGTTGTGCATGGCGGCGCTGGAGGAGGCAGTGCATCCGGGGGACAGCCTGCTGGATATGGGCACCGGCTCGGGGATATTGGCGATTGCCGCAGCGATGCTGGGTGCAGAGGTGCGTACAATCGTGGATATCGATGAAAACTGCCTGAAAACCGCGCAGGAGAATGCGGAAAAGAACCATGTGTCGGTCGGCCGCGGCCTATGCGGCGATGCCCTGCGTGATCCTGCGTTAGCGGAGGAGATCGGCGGCGGATATAACATTATTGTGGCCAACATTGTGGCGGATGTCATTATCGGCATGGCGCCGATGTTTGCGGACAAGCTCGTGTCCGGCGGCACGCTGATCTGTTCGGGCATTTTGAATGAACGGGCGGATGAGGTGCGCGCTGCACTTACGGATGCGGGCTTTACGGTTGAAAACCATGCGCACAGCGAGGATTGGAGCGCATTTATTGCCTGTCTATGATTTACAGAATGTTTACTTGCCAAACAAGGTTTTTTTTGCTAGAATAGGAAAGGTTATTCGATTGACATGCCAAGATTTTTTATCGACCGGCAGCCGGAAAACGGTATGCTGCTCCTGCGGGGCGAGGACGCACATCACGCGGGACGTGTGCTGCGGCTGCGCGTGGGGGAAGCGCTGACGCTGTGTGACGGCGCCGGAACGGATTTTGACTGCGTGGTGGAACAGATCACACCGGATGAGGTGCTTTGCCGCGTGCAGGACAGCCATCCGGCACGGAGCGAGCCGCGGCAGCATCTTTCACTGTTTATGGCGCTGCCCAAAGGCGATAAGATGGACTTTATCGTGCAGAAAGCGGTGGAGCTTGGTGTGCGGGATATTGTGCCGTATTTGAGCAAAAACTGCGTTTCTCGTCCGGACAAAACGGATAAAAAGGTCGAGCGCTGGCGCAGGATCGCTGCAGAGGCCGCCAAGCAGTGCGGTCGGGGCTATCTGCCCTATGTGCACAGTGTTGTACCGGTGCAGCAGGCAGTGCAGCAGGCGGTACAAAGCGAAACCGCACTGTTCTTTTATGAAAATGAAACCCGCACCGGGCTGCGGGATGCGCTTGCGGATGGCGTTGGCGGTACGGTGTCGCTGATGGTTGGGCCGGAAGGGGGCTTTGCCCCGGAGGAGGCCGAAGCAGCTGTGCGGGCGGGGATGCAGAGCGTTTCGCTCGGTACCCGTATTCTGCGGTGCGAGACGGCGCCGGTTGCGGCATTGGCTGCCGTGCTGTTTGCCGGCGGGAATATGTAAGGATAAAAAGAGGGAGTGTAGGCATTGGCCAAAAGCAATGTAAAGAAAAGGGCGATCAGTGAAGAAGAGTATACGACCAATAAGGTGCTGACGGTGTTCAGCGTTTGCCTGTTGGGCGTGTTGGTGCTGATGGTGGTGGAACGCCTGTTGGATTATGTTAGCACATGGGCGGCCGGTATGGTGTTGGTGCGTGTGCTGATTGGTGTGGGAGCGGCCGGTGTGCTTTGGGCTGTTTGGCTGCTGACGCGCGAGGCTTCCGGAAAGCGGACGGCAGCGCGGCGCATCGTTTGCGGGCGGAATGTGATGATCGTCAGCGTGATGACCGTACTCTGTATGTCGGTGATCCATTATATTGGTACGCAGCCGATCAAAATGCTGTATGTGATCCTGCCGGTTTTGGCGGTGTATTATCTGGTGTACCATTCCTATGCGCCGGAGTTTTTCCTGATTGCGTTGGATGCCGGGCTGGCCATGGGGCTGATGTTTGTTGTGCATCGCACGCTGGATTCGGTCAGCTTTGGGTGGATGCCGTATGCGGCGGTCGGCGCGGCGGTCGTGTTGGCGGTGCTGCAGCTGGTTTGCGTGGTGCGCCTGCGCGGGCAGAAGGGGAAGTTTACGTTCCGCGGTAAAAAGGTGGATACACAGTTCAGCCGGAACGCTTATATTATGCTGATGGTCACGCCGCTGCTGATGGCGGCACTGACGCTGTTGGTTTGGGCGATGCCGGCGCAAATGGCAATCGCTATTGGCGCAGCGGCGGCATATTTGTTCATTACCGCCGTATATTATACGGTAAAGCTGATGTGAGGAAAACAGGCGGACGGCACAGCCGTCCGCCTGTTTTGTTGGAGGGAGCAGGATGAAACGCGCGGTCGGTATGCTGGCGCTGCTGCTGGCGGCGGCGGGATTGATATTGTGGGCGCCGTGGGCGATGACGCCGCATGTGCAGACGGTGTTTGAGGCGGCATCGCTTCTGGAGCAGGATGCACGGCACGGCGGGAATGGTGTGACCTTCCGCGCGGATGAGGTCGATCCGGACGAGGTGTACCGCGCGCTGGAGGCGCGGTATCCTTATGCGTTTTCCCTGCATGCTGTGGAGCGGCCGGGCCGCACAACTGTGATGCGGGTGGAGGTATCGCGGGCCGCGCGGCAGGAGCAGGCGCGCACCTATGCGGCGGTATTGGCGGATTCCTGCATCAGCAGGGAGATGAGTGACCGGCAAAAGCTGCGTGCCCTGCACGATGCACTGGTGCGCCTGTGCGCATATGATGAGCAGACCGCCGAAGAGGATGCTCCGGACGGTGCAGCCGCCCCCTTTGCGGCAGACGGCGCACTGATCGATCACCGCGCGGTATGCGCGGGTTACGGCCGTGCGTTCAGCATGTTGTGTGAAGCGGCCGGTCTGCAGGCGGTTTATGTTTCTTCGGAGGAAATGAACCACGGCTGGAATGCCGTGCGGTTGGAGGGGCAGACCTATTATATTGACTGCACGTTTGATGATCCGGTGCCTGACCGGGGGGATTATGTGTCATCCCAGTATTTTTTGATGACGGAGTCACAGCTTGCCCGCACCCATGTGTGGGATGTGGCGTTCTATGAACGCCTGCTCGACAGCCTGTTATAAAAAAATTAAAATAATTTGAAAAAATGCTTGACTTTTATGATGACATACTCTATAATAATCATTGTCGCCGGCGAACGGACGATAGAGGAAACACGGCGGTATAGCTTAGTTGGCTAGAGCGTTCGGTTCATACCCGAAAGGTCATTGGTTCAAGTCCAATTACCGCTACCATTTCCCATGGCCCGTTGGTCAAGCGGTTAAGACACCGCCCTTTCACGGCGGTAACGGGGGTTCGATTCCCCCACGGGTCACCATATGGAAGTTTAGCTCAGCTGGGAGAGCATCTGCCTTACAAGCAGAGGGTCAGCGGTTCGAGCCCGTTAACTTCCACCAACAAAAACCTTGTGAAACATGGGTTTCACAAGGTTTTTTGTTTGCTTATGATAAAGAGGATGTCTGCGAGGGAAGGGACACGTATGACAGAATTGCAATTATGGATGCGTCGGCTGCTGATGCTGCTGTTTGGCGTACTGGTGACCGAATGCGGCAGTCAGCTTTACGTTGCGCTCGATGTTGGCGCAGATCCGTTTATGGTGTTGGTTCAGGGTGTATCGCAGTGGTTGGGGCTGAGCTACGGTCAGAGCAGCACGGTACTGATGCTGCTTTGCCTTGTGGTTTTGCTTGTGTTTGCGCGGCGGCAGATACGCCCGGGGACGATTTTTTGTATGTTCTGTCTCGGACCGATCGTAGACAGTTATGCGTGGTTGTTTGCCCGCCTTTTGCCGCAGGAGCGGCCCTTGTGGCTGACTGTGCTGCTGGTGGTAGTGGGCTGCGTGCTGGTATCGATCGGGATTGGTATTTCGGTGCGGTCGGAGGCAGGCGCCTGTGCAAACGATCTGATCCCCGTGATTGCGGCATCACGCTGGAACGGCCGGATGCTGGGGCTGATGCGGATGCTGTGGGATCTGCTGTGTATCGCGGTAGGCTGGCTGCTGGGCGGAACACCGGGGATGGGAACGGTGATCGCGGTGACGCTGTTTGGCCCTGGGCTGCAACTTTTTCTGCCGGTGGCAAAGCGGATCGCCCGCTGTCTCAACCTACCGGAGAGCACAGAGCTGTGACCGAAGGCTTGTGCGCGGCGGCACAAAAATGTGCGGTGCAGTGGAATGGTACATATGGAACCGGGAGTGAACTGCGGCTGCGATGCAACAGAAAAAAGCTGAGGATATAACCTCAGCTTTTTTGCTTTTTCGGTGCCGGTTTTCGGATGCGTGGACGGAATCAGCGCGAAGCGTGCTCTTCAAGCTGTCCGCAGGTCACTTCGCGGTACTGAACAGGTGACAGCTCCACCAGACGTTTGAACATGCGGTAAAAGTAGTTGCGGTTGACCATGCCGACCCGGCCGGCAATATCGCCTGCGCTGTCCTCCGTGGTGCGGAGCAGATGCTGGGCTTCTCCGATGCGGCGGCGGATCACATACTGGATCGGGGTCAGGCCGAACTGCGCCTTGAATACGTGGATCATATGACTGGTGGAAACGTGGAACTGTTCGCTCAGCTCGCTTAGGGAAAGATCTTCGGTAAAGTGTGCGTTCAAATGTTGGAGCATAGCAAATGGAAGCGGAAATTCGCTCCCCCCCGAGGGGGAGGGTGCGAGCGAGGTGGGGGAAAGGGCGCTCATTTGCAGCAGTAGTGCTTGCAGCAGAGGTGTTTTAGCGTTTCTTGCAGTTTGTTCGGAGCGAATCAGCAGGAGAAGCGGCCATGCCGGTGTATTTTGCAGCGGCGGGAACTCGAATACCATCTGCTGTTCGGCGGCGGCGGAAAAGCAGAGCATCAGGCAGGGGGCCTGTATGACGGAAAGCACGTGGCAGAGCTGCGGCGGCAGCAGCAGTGCGCCGCCGGGCACGATTGGCAGGCAGCGGTGCTCGGTTTGCAGCGTGATCCCCTCATCGGCGGGGGCAAGGGATACGAACAGGATCCAATCCTCCAGAGCACAGGGCAGGTATTTGCCGCCTGTGCCATGCGGATGGATGACACATTGCTGCGTTAGGTGGACATGGTGGAAAGACGGAAACGGAATAGACATGATACCTCCTGAAGATTAGAGTAAATTATCAATGTTGTGACGCAGCAGCACCCGGATATCTGTATGATAAAACTCTTTTTGCGGGCGCTGGTTGAGTTGGATGTGATCGGCCAGCAGCGACAGCGGCAGTGAGCCTTGCAGCTGCGCATCCTGTCCGATGACAAAATCCGCGACGCCGCGGCGTATTTCGTGCAGGTTGGCGGGGATCTCGTCGTGCATGATCAGGTGCACTTCATGGGCGCGTCCGGAATCGACCAACGCGCTGCATACGCCTGCATAACCCGGTGTGATGGCATAAATGCCGGTCAGGTTGGGGGTGTCACGCAGCAGGCGGAGGGTATGCTCGTAGGCAACATCGCGGTTATCGTTCGGAATGGTGACCTCCTGCAGCTGCAGCTGGGAACCCGGGGTGAGCAGCTCTTCCTTAAAGCCGGCCAGACGTTCGCGGTAAGCGCTGTGGTACAGAAACGGTGCGATGATGGTGGCAACGGTGCCGCACTCCCGCGTTACCAGACGCATCAGCTCGGCTACCGTGCGGCCGGAGGCGAGGTTATCCTGTCCGATGTAGCACAGCCGGCGGCTGTTGGCCAAATCGGTGTTAAAGGTAATGATCGGGATGCCGCGCTGTTCGGTCAGCTCGTTGAGCTTGGTTTCAACCAGCAGGCAGTCGAGCGGTGTCAGCGCAAGCGCGCTGATATGATGCTGTTCTACCAGTTCTTCAATCATGGAGACCTGCTCGACCGGATCAAGCGACTGGGACAGCCGGAAAATCACTTCTACGCTGAAGGCGGACAGGCGGCGGGCTTCGCGGCGGGCGGAATCCAACACCATTTGCATGAACGGTGTTTCTACCGAAATCATGACGACACCGATCCGGATCGGATGGGCGGCGCGGGAAAGCGCCAGACCGGCGCGGTTGGGTGTATAGCCGTGCTCGGTGGCAACTGCTTTGATTCGTGCGGCAACCTCCGGGCGGACATTGCCTTTATTATGCAGCGCACGGTCGACCGTGCCGCGTGATACACCGCAAAGTTGTGCAATTTGGTTGAGGGTAATTGCCATTTTATATCACCTCGGTCACAAGAGAGGGGGAATCCCCTCCATAGATTGATTAAATCATAACATAATAGGTGGAATAAGTCTATATATAAAGTCAATAAAGCGATATTCACAATATTGTGCACGTGTACGGATTGAAAAATATTTTATATGGAAGAGAGAAGAAGGAAGAGCGGAAATATAAAGAGAAAATGGGCGTATTTTCTTATTATTACGCACAATGTTTCGATATAAATGACGAAATATGGCTAAAAAATGCTGATTGTTGCAAAAAATAACGATTTGAAATGATATCGGACAAAAGGCGCTGCTGTGCGGCAAGGGCGGGTAGTTTTGCATAATTAGATCCTGCAAGTTCTATTGCAGAACTGATAAAATTACAATTTTGTGCAGACAAAGTGATTAGTTTTTGTGGCACAAGCCTGTGCAGTTTGGGGAAAAGACGAAAAGGCGGTTGACGGATAAGGAAAAAGAGTGTAAAACTAAATCAGGTCAAGCAAAACGGACGTTTTCAAAAATGTGAACGTGCACGGAGCTTGAAAAAATGAAGAGAAAGATGAGGGAGAACACATGAAAAGAAGAATTTTTGCAGGATTCATCGCATCGGCAATGATGGTTTCCATGCTGGCGGGCTGCGGCTCGAACGACGGAGGCGAACAGCCGCAGGGCGGTGAAAGCGGTGCGGAAGGCGGCAGCGGCCACAAAGTAACGCTGATCATGAGCCAGCGTGATGAGTGGCTGAGCGAGATGGAAGCGGCTGCACAGGCGGCTGCAAAGGACATCGGTATCGACCTGACCACGCAGGACGCCAACAGCGACACCAGCAAGATGATCCAGTACATTGAATCCTCTGTTACCGCAGGCGAGGACGCTATCATCGTCAACATGGTAGACCCCGAGACCGCTGCACAGTGTGTGGAAGCGGCCGGTGAAGTTCCGGTGGTATTCGTAAACCGTTTCCCCGGCGACCCCTCGGTGCTGAACGAAAAGGCTGTTTACGTCGGTTCTGACGAAATGACCTCTGGCGCGTTCCAGGGCGAGTATCTGGCAAAGTACTTTAAGGATCAGGGCAAGACCGAGATCTCCTACCTGATGCTCAACGGCATTCTGGGTCAGACCTCCACCACCAACCGCACCGCTTCCGTGCTTAAGGCACTGGAAGACAACGGCATCAAGGCAACCGAAGCTGCGGCGCCGCTGGCAGCCAACTATGACCGTTCGGAAGCGCTGGATATGATCTCCCCGCTGCTGACCACCACCGAGTACGACTGCATCATCTCCAACAACGATGCAATGGCGCTCGGCGCGGTAGAAGCGATGATGCAGCAGGGTCTCGATCCCAAGTCTGTTCCGATCGTTGGCATCGACGCTACGGCAGACGGCCGTCAGGCCATCAAGGACGGCACCCTTGCGATGACCGTGTTCCAGAATGCGGAAGGCCAGGGCCGTGCTTCCCTGCAGGCTGCTGCTAACCTGATCGACGGCAAGCCGATCGCGGACGGCACCGGCTATGAGGTGGACGACGAGAACGAGTTCATCATCTGGGTACCGTTTGAGCCTGTAACCATCGACAACGTTGCGGATTACGACTGAGTGTAGACACAAAACGGCGGGAAAGGGACATTGCAAAATGTCCCTTTCCTAAAAAACTCGAAGATATTGGGGTGAAAAGCAGTGAGTCAAGAGTATATCCTGGAGATGACCGATATCGTCAAGGATTTCCCCGGTGTGCGCGCGCTCAAAGGCGTGCAGCTCAAGGTGCGCCCCGGCACCGTACATACCCTGATGGGTGAGAACGGCGCAGGCAAATCGACATTGATGAAATGCCTGATCGGTATCCATCCGCCCACATCGGGCAAGATCGTTTTTAACGGTAAAGAGATTCATTTCAAAAATACACTGGAAGCGCTGAATTCCGGCATTTCGATGATCCATCAGGAGTTGTCGCCGGTTCCGGAGCGAAGCGTCAGTGAAAACCTCTGGCTGGGCCGCGCGCCGCGCAAGGGTCTGGTTATTGACCATAAGAAAATGCGTCAGGACAGCATCGATCTGTTCAAACGCCTGAATTTGGATGTTGACCCGGATGAGAAGATGGGCAACCTGACGGTTGCCAAAATGCAGATGGTTGAAATCGCCAAGGCGGTTTCGTATGACAGCAGAATCGTTATTATGGACGAGCCGACCTCCTCTCTGACCGAGACAGAGGTTGAGCACCTGTTCCGCATTATTGCGGAATTGAAGGCAAAAAACGTAGCAATCATTTATATTTCGCATAAAATGGATGAAATTTTCCGCATTTCGGATGATATCACCGTATATCGTGACGGCGAGTACATCGCCACCGACCGCGCGGAAAACCTGAACGTGGATAAAGTCATTCAGCTGATGGTCGGCCGCGAAGTTACCAGCATGTTCCCCAAGGTGGAGTGCCCGATCGGGGAGACCATCCTGAAGGTAGAAAACCTTTCCGCGGGCCGTGCGGTAAAGAATGTATCGTTTGAGCTGCACCGTGGTGAGATTTTGGGTATGGCCGGTCTGGTCGGTGCAGGCCGTACCGAAACAGCGGAAGCGATTTTCGGTATGCGGCACATTACAGGCGGCAAGATCTACAAGGACGGCGAGGAGCTGCACATCAAGTCGCCCGAGCAGGCCATCGCGCACAAGATCGCACTGCTGACCGAGGACCGGCGCGGCAACGGTATTGTCGGCCTGCTGAGCATTAAGGACAATACTGTGCTTGCCAATCTGAAGAAATACGGTTTCCCGCTCAATCATAAAAAGATGCGCGAGGATACCGAAGAGTATGTGCGCAAGCTCAATACCAAAACGCCGACGATCGACACCCCGATCCAGAACCTTTCCGGCGGCAACCAGCAGAAGGTTCTGGTAGGCCGCTGGCTGCTGACCGATCCGGATATCCTGATCGTAGACGAGCCGACCCGCGGCATTGACGTAGGCGCTAAGGCGGAGATCCACTCGCTGATCACCAAGCTGGCGGGTGAGGGCAAGGCGATCATCATGATCTCGAGCGAGCTGCCCGAAGTAATGGGTATGTCCGACCGCATCGTGGTGATGCATGAGGGCGTAATGACCGCAATCGTGGATCGCAAGGATTTCTCGTCCGAGCTGATCCTGAAATACGCTACCAGCGAGGTTCCTTACCAGCCTGCTGCTGACGAGCAATAAGAAAGAGGGGTAAATGGTATGCAAAAGACGTTTGACAAGAAAAAATTCCTGTCGCAGAACTCGATCTGGCTGGTACTGATCGTTCTGGTCATCATCATGGGTGTTGCACAGCCCAGCTTCTTTACCGTAAATAACCTGTTGACGCTGCTTTCCGGTGAGGCCGTTAAGGGTATTCTGGCCTTCGGCGTTATGTTTGCGATCCTGTCCAAGGGCATTGACCTGACGATCGGCGCATCGGCCGGTTTGGTTGCCTGCATCACGGCATCTTTGGTGCAGCCGGCGGATTACGCCAACGCAGTATTTCCCGGTTTGGGCACGCTGCCCGCGCCGCTCGTTATTCTGATCGGTCTGGCGATCGGTGCAGGCATCGGCGCGATTTACGGCGCGATCATCGCTTACACCAAGATCCCGCCCTTTATTGCAACGCTGGGCGCACAGCTGATCTGCCGTGCAGGGGCGAAAATGTATACCAGCCGTCCGGTTTCCAACCTTTCTTCGGAATTCCGCTTCCTCGGCTCTGCGAAGATCGGCCCGATCCCGGTGATCATTCTGGTATTCTTCGTGATGTTTGCGATTTCGGCATTCCTGCTGACGCAGACCCGTTTCGGTAAAAACGTATACGCGATCGGCGGCAACGATCAGGCTGCCCGCGTTGCCGGCATCAATGTAGAAAAGAATCTGATCATGGTTTACGTATGGTGCTCGGTTTGTGCAGCGGTTGCCGGCATGCTGCTGGCTGGCCGTGCAGGCTCGGCTGACCCGGCGAACTCCGGTTTGAACTATGAGTTGGACGCAATCGCCGCGGCTACCGTAGGCGGCACCTCTCATACCGGCGGTATCTGCCGCGTATCCGGTGTTCTGGCCGGTATCCTGATCCTCGGCGTTATCAACAACGGTTTGGTTATGCTGAAGGTCGATGATAACATGACCAATATCGTCAAGGGTCTGATCATTGTCGGTTCGGTTATCCTTGACATGCGCAAGAATGCAAAGCGCGCGTAAAACAGACACAATCTCTCTTCTTCTTCCGGGTTTTCCGGGGCCGCAGCGTACCTGCGGTCCCCGGATACTCGAATAACTGATCCATCATTTTGCCGCAGCGCCGGAACAGGCGGGCGGCGCGGTAGAAAGGACGAAGATTTATTATGGAACTGAACATTGCAGTAGTCGGCTGCGGCATGATTGGCCGTGAGCACATCGAGCGTATCCAGAACCGCATCCGCGGCGCACAGGTTGTGGCGGTATGCGACGTATTTGAAGAAGGCGCCAAGAAGGGCGCGGAGATCGCCGGCGCGGGCGTAAAGGTTTATACGGATTTCCACGCAGCGATCAATGACCCGGACGTAAACGCTGTGGTCGTCACCACGCCGGGCGCGTTCCACAAGGATCCGGTTATCGCCGCGATCGAGGCTGGCAAGCCGGTATTCACCGAAAAGCCGCTTGCCAACACCGCTGCGGACTGCAAGGCCGTTGTGGACGCGGAAATGGCTTCGGGCAAGCATCTGGTACAGGTCGGCTTCATGCGCCGCTATGACCGCGGCTACAAGCAGGTCAAGGAGCTGATCGATTCCGGCAAGTTCGGCGCGCCGATGGTTATCAAGTGCACCCACCGCGCGGACGGCGTTGCACCGGACTACACCACCTCGATGGCGGTTACCGATACCGCGATCCACGAGATCGACGTGCTGCCGTGGCTGGTCGGCGACGAGTGGGATGAGGTGCAGTGCATCATGCCCAAGACCACTTCCAAGGCACACGAGGGTCTGAAGGATCCGCAGATCATGATCATGAAGACAAAGAGCGGCATCGTCAATGTGCTCGAGGTAAACGTAAACTGCGGCTTCGGCTACGACATCAACTGCGAAGTTGTGTGCGAAAACGGCGTGATCAACCTGCCGTGCCCGTCCTTCCCGACCGTGCGTTATGCCAACAACGTTTCTACCAAGATTGAGGACAACTGGATCCTGCGCTTCATCGATTCCTACGACGTGGAGATTCAGGACTGGGTCGATCATGCAAGCAAGGGCGAAACCGGCGGCTCCTCCGCATGGGACGGCTATGTAGCTTCGATCACTGCGGACGCGCTTGTTAAGAGCCAGACCTCGGGTGTAGCGGAAAAGGTCATCACCGGCGGCACCCCGGATTTCTACAAGAAGTAAATCCCACGCATCAACCGAAAGGAGCGTATTTTCATGAAAATCGGCTTTAACGAAGGCTGCAACCGGTTCTGTGAGAACCATTCCGTACTCGAAGACCTCGATCTGTGCGAAAAGTACGGCTTTGATTATATTGACATCCAGTCCGAGTGCCTCGACCGCGAGATCGCGGCCGGCAAGTACACCATCGACGATCTGGCGGCATGGTTTGCCGACCCGAACCATCACCTCAAGATGCTGTCCTACAACGCCCTGATCTTCTTCAACATGAAGCAGACGCAGGAGGAAAAGGACGCAGTGATGGCAAAGCTCGATCAGATCATTGCAGACTGCAATAAGCTGCAGTGCAAGATGATCGTAGTGGTACCGTCCATGGATCTGCCGGTGCACGCAACGGTAGACGAGATCCGCGAGGATGCAGTTGCTGTGCTGAAGGAAATGGTCAAGAAGGTTGAGCCGCACGGCATCAAGCTGAGTCTGGAGTTCTGCGGTGCGCCGAGCATGTCGATCAACCGTTTCGAGTATGCATATGACATTGTCAAGGCAGTTGATTCGCCGTATGTTGGCATCACGCTGGATCAGTATCACTTCCATGCGATGGCATCCGGTTGGGATGCGCTCGAGCAGGCCGACGGCAAGAAGATCTTTGTATGGCACCTGAACGGTATGGAAAACATGCCCTGCGGCGCGGCTTACAACAACGACGAGAAGCGTCTGTGGCCGGGCGAGCCGGGCGATTGCCTGGATCACAAGCGTTATGCAGATACGCTCAAGAAGATCGGCTTTGAGGGCGATGTATGCACGATGGAAGTGTTCCGTCCGGATTATTACAAGCTCTCCAGCGAGGAGAACATCAAGAAGGCTGCGGAAGTCACCCGCGCCCATGTGGCAAAATACTGGTAAATAGAAAAACCCGGCTCATGCTGAA